>NZ_JBQKFT010000005.1:0-212543 GCF_052119185.1 Bilifractor sp. LCP19S3_H10 | reverse complement strand
TCCTTCAGATTCCGTCTCGCGGCGGACACCCTTGCCTTCGGCTATATCCTTCCCACTACCGGGTGGATTCGGGACTTGAACCCGTTGGAAACGTGCGCCGCTAGGCGCACTACAAGAATACCGCAGCCCTGTGGGCCGCGGTATCTTTCGAGTATTCTTTATTATTCAGTGAGGATCCTGTTCCCTGAGTCAGTCAGGATCCTGTTCCCTGAGATTTATTTATCCGGACAGTATTCTGCGTCTTTTCAGAACACATTGTCTCCCAATGCGAGAGTTCGGTCAGACCTTGGCCTTCTTGGCGTTTTCCTGCGTTCTCTTTTCTTTAATCTCAGCCAGTTCGTCGAATATGTAATCGTTCAGCACCTTGATGTAGGTGCCTTTCATGCCGCTTGATCTTGATTCTATGACGCCGGCGCTCTCAAATTTACGAAGCGCATTGACAATAACAGATCTTGTGATTCCGACGCGGTCCGCGATTTTGCTTGCGACAAGGATTCCCTCCGTGCCATCGAGTTCATCAAAAATATGGATAATCGCCTCCAGTTCAGAAAAGGACAGTGTGCTGAACGCAGATTTCACCACCTGGATCTTGCGATTCTCCTCTACATTTTCCTCATTTACAGAGCGCATCATCTCGAGCCCGACGACTGTAGTCCCATACTCACTGACAATGATGTCATCGATATCATACTGCGGTTTATACCGGTACATGAAGACCGTTCCGAGTCTCTCACCGGCAATCTCAATCGGATTAATAATTGCGGTATAGTTCTCGTACTTCTCCCCTTCAAAACCAAGCGTATTCAGATTGACATTTTCCTGCGTAGAAAGGACATTCAGAAAACGGTCATTCAATAAAGGATCCACGTGCGTTCCGACCTCATCTGTGATCAGCTCACTGATCTCATCAACACCGCTGCAGGTTGACACTCCGAGTACCTTTCCCTTCCGGCTGATAACGAGAATATTGGACTGGAGACAGTCCACCAGCACATCGCAGATGTCATTAAAGACAACCTTCGTTGAATTGTTGTTGTGAAGCAGTTTGTTGATCTTTCGTGTTTTGTCAAGCAGCTGTACGCTCATTACAATCTCCTTTCGTACGATGGGAATTTTCCATACCAATATCGACAACATATATAATACAGACACAAATAATTCAGCAGATGTTGTTTCGTCGGGATAAAACCAAAAAAGAATTGAACATATAAATAGAATCTACTATTCAACTAGAAGAATAGTAGCACAGCTTTTTTCTGAAATCAATAACAACTCATATATTTTGTCGAAATGTTCGACCATTTTTGTATAGATTCACAAGAATGCTTTTCGGAAAATTACGAAACATGTACTAAAACACCAAGGCATTCCCTTGAAATATATATATTTATTCATCGAAACTTCGATTCCACATCCTGTGTCAGCAAAAATTCTCATAAAAAAGATTACGAAAACAGGCGAAAAAAACTGTCCTCTCTGCAAAGATATCTGACAATCCGCGTCAGAATCCAGTCACAGGAGGACAGAATCACTTAATCATTCACTAAAATCGGTGTTTCACCGCTATATCCTTCGTTTGCTTTCCTTCCGGCTCAGTCAGTTCCACTCAATCCTTACAGATCAGTCATTCTGACTCCGTCACAGCCTCCTCAGGCTTTCCCGACGCCGCCTTCGCGGTATCCGGATCCTCCTGCTTTGGCCTCGGCATGACGTATCCGCATTCCTTGTCTGCACACACAAGCCGGCTTCCCTTTTCGAGCATATAGCCTCCGCATTTCGGGCAGCGGATGTTCGATGGCTTCTGCCATGTCATAAAGTCGCAGTCCGGATTATGCTCGCAGCCGTAATAGATCCGGCCCTTTCTGGTCTTCTTCAGGAGAACCTCTCCGCCGCATTTCGGGCACTTCACACCGATCTTCTCCAGATACGGTTTTGTATTGCGGCATTCCGGAAAACCGGGGCAGGCAAGGAACTTTCCGTGCGGGCCATATTTGATCACCATGTGCCGTCCGCAGTTCTCGCAGATGACATCGGTTACTTCATCCTCAATCTTCACCTTCTCCAGTTCTTTATCAGCCTTCTGCACAGCGGCATCCAGATCCGGCCAGAAGTTGCGCACAACCGTTTTCCACTCAATCGTGCCATCTCCGATTGCGTCCAGGAGCTGTTCCATGTTAGCGGTAAAATCCACATTCACGATGCCCGGAAACGCCTCCTTCATCAGATCATTTACCGCTGTTCCCAGCTCTGTGATGTAAAGGTTCTTCTTCTCACGTGTCACATAATGGCGTGCAATGATTGTTGTGATGGTGGGAGCGTAGGTACTCGGCCGTCCGATTCCAAGCTCCTCCAGCGTCTTGACGAGAGAAGCCTCGGTATAGTGAGCCGGAGGCTGCGTAAAATGCTGTTCCCTGTCGAAATTGATCAGAGAGAGCGTGCTCTCCTTCGTAATTCCGCTCAGATGATCATTCTCAAGCTTTTTGTCATCGTCCTGTGTGTACACCGTCATGAATCCGGCGAATTTAATCCTTGACGAGGACGCGTGAAATACATACTTTCCACCGGTTATTTTCACTGTGTTCGTCTCGTAACGGGCAGAAGCCATCCGGCTTGCCGCGAATCTCCGCCAGATCAGCTGATAGAGACGGAACTGATCCCTGGAAAGGAACTCCTTCACAGACGATGGCGTCCTCGTGATATCCGTCGGTCGTATCGCCTCATGCGCATCCTGTGCGTGCTTATTCTTGTTCTCTGTCGTGCTTCCGTCCGACAGGAACTGTTCCCCGTACTGCTCCCGGATATATTCTCTCGCCGCCTGATCCGCTTCTGTCGAGATACGGGTGGAATCGGTACGCAGATACGAGATCAATCCCACCGTACCGCCCTTTTTCAGATCGATTCCCTCGTACAGCTGTTGGGCAATCTGCATCGTCTTGTAAGTGGACATGTTCAAGGTCTTTGAGGCTTCCTGCTGAAGCGTACTCGTCGTAAAGGGCAGCGGTGCCTTCCGGCTTCTCTCAGAGGTCTTCAGCTCACTGACATGATAATCCGCATCCTTCAGACTATCCAGAATTCCCTGAAGCTGTTCCTCAGAGGATATCTCAATCTTTCCCTGCTGGTCTCCATAAAAATGAGCAGTCAGAGGTTTCTTCTCTCCGCTGACCTTGAAATCCGCATCCAGTGTCCAATACTCCTTCGGGATAAATGCGTTGATCTCCTCCTCACGGTCTGCTATGATCCGCAGCGCGACAGACTGCACACGGCCGGCAGACAGGCCCCGCTTGATTTTCTTCCAGAGCAGCGGACTGATCTCATATCCTACCATACGGTCAAGGCACCGCCTCGCCTGCTGCTCATCCACGAGATTCATGTCAATATCCCTGGCATTCTTTAAAGAGGATTTGACCGCTGTTTTCGTTATTTCATTAAAGGTAATCCGGCGCATCTTCTTCGGATCCAGCCGAAGGGCCTTTGACAGATGCCATGAGATCGCTTCTCCTTCGCGGTCAGGGTCTGTCGCGAGGTAGACTTTATCTGCCTTGTCTGCCGCCTTGCGGAGGGAAGCAACCAGTTCTCCCTTGCCCCGGATCGTAATATATTTCGGTTCAAAGTCATGCTCCACGTCAATGCCAAGGCTGCTTTTCGGCAGATCCCTGACATGACCGTTCGATGCCAGGACATTATAATTCTTCCCGAGAAATTTTTTGACAGTCTTAACTTTCGTCGGTGACTCTACAATCACAAGATAATTTGGCACGTAAACACCTCCATAAGCATTACCGGCGCTTTATGAGCGCTACGATTAGCACTATAACGCAAATAATTTGACCGTGCAAGCCCGAGTTATCTTCCAGGTGTCTTTCTATAAGCCCGAGTTATCTTTCACGTGCCTTTCATGCCTTGCAAATCACTGTCAAAACGAACGAACTACGCCAGCCGCAGGCTGAACGAGATAAAACACGCTGCGCGAGTTTTATCTCGCTATCGCGACGCTCGCCGCACACGAATACTTCGCATTCGGCTGCGGCTCACTGTTCGCGTACATATGCTGCGGACAGCTCCGTGCCGCCCGCTGAAAAATTCAGCTTCTGCTGTAATACCCTGCCGGAGCCTCATGCACATATCCGGAAAAGGTCAGCTGCACCAGTACTTTTGTCAGCTGCGAGAGCTCCATGCCGGTTCTCTCCTGCAGCGCATCCAGGCTCTGAGGATCATAGGAAAGCTTGCCGAATACCCTTTGAAAATCCTCTGCATCCTCATACTTCTTTGACAGCCTGCGCGGTGATTTTTCTTCTGCCGTTCCTCCTTCTCTCCGCCTGACACCATTTTCCTTTCCTTTCTTCTCTTCTTCTTTCTTCCCCGCTGTCATTCCATCTTTCTTTCCATCTTCCCTTCCATCTTTTATTCTGCCTTTCTTTCCGTCTTCCCTTCCAACTTTTATTCCGCCCGCCTTTCCACCTTTCTCTTCTTCGTTCTTTCCTGTATCCTTCTCCTTTCGCGCCCTTTTGCTGCCGCTCACGATCCCGAGTTCTTCCAGTATGACCTCCGGGTCCCATGCAATGCCGGCGCCCTGGGCAATCAGACGATTACAGCCACGGCTCAGCTCATCCAGGTTCCTCCCCGGAACCGCGTATATAGTTTTTCCCTGAGAAAGCGCATAATCCGCAGTAATCAGCGACCCACTGCGAAGCTTTGCTTCTACGACAAGAACCACATCGGCGAGCGCACTGATAATCCGGTTGCGAATCGGGAAATGCCAGGCTGCAGGACCATCACCCGGCTCAAACTCGGACATAATGCCTCCACCCTCACGGATAATCCTTCTATATATATGGTAGCTTTCCTTCGGATAACACACATCTACACCGCAGCCCAGTACCGCAAACCCTTGTCCTCCCGCCTGCAGAGCGCCATGCAGCGCCCACGAATCCACGCCATATGCCATGCCGCTGATAATCTGTACGCCTTCCGCGGCAAGCTCTTCACCAAAACGGATTGCCTCTGCCCTGCCGTACGGGCTGCACATCCTCGCCCCCACGATCGCGACCGTCTTCTTCCCGGGATCCGGAAAATTTCCGACAAGATACAGACCTGACGGCATCCTCGGATAATTACGCAGCTGCTCCGGATACTCCTGATCCTCACGCGCCACATATCTGATCTGTTCCAGAATCTCCGGGTTCTGCTCCCTGCGGAATCTGGCGTTCGTATTCTTCTGATTTGACTGCATTTGCACGTTCCCCCCGACTTGACTGTGTCGCCATTTTCCCGTGATCCAGCTGGCTCATCATTTTTTCGTCATCCGGCTGACTTGTCATTTTTTCGTCATCCGGCTGGCTTATCATTTTCTCGTCATCCGGCTGGCTCACCATTTTCTCACCGCCCGATACCATCCTCATCCTCCCTTCTGCCGTTTCGACGGCACCCTCATGCCCGGCATCTGATACGCTGAGGCGGAAGAAAAGCTTTCACTGCATCGCAGGCAGATCGCTTCGCTGATATGAGCATCATTGATCCGGTCGGTTCCCTCGAGATCCGCGATTGTCCGCGCCACCTTGATAACATGATGATACCCTCTTGCCGAAAGGCCCAGTTTGTCAAAGGCCAGCCGCACTGTCAGCTCCGCCTCATCAGTCATCTCGCAGTGTTTTGCGATGGAGGACGCCGTCAGTTCACTGTTAAATGTCACCCCCGTCCCCCGATAACGTTCCTTCTGAATCTCGATCGCGCGCATCACCTTTTTCCTCATACTGGAAGAGGAAACCTCGAAATCTCCCTTTTCCGTAAGCGACTCGTAACTGACGGCCTGCACATCGCATTTCAGATCGATACGATCCATGAAGGCCTTGCTCAGTTTTTTCTGATAATCCAGGACATCTCTGTGGGTACAGATACAGCGGTTCATATCCGGGAAATACCCGCAGGGGCATGGATTCGCCGCGGCAACGAGCAGAAAGGATGCCGGATATACACAGGTGCCTCCCAGCCTGGAGATCGTGATCTCGCGGCTCTCAAGCGGCTGCCGCAGCATCTCCAGTGTGGCAGGCATCATCTCCGGAATCTCATCCAGGAACAGGACTCCTCTGTGAGCAAGGGTTACCTCGCCGGGATGCGGGTAAAATCCGCCGCCGCAAAGCGCAGTCGGCGTAATCGTGTGATGCGGCGCCCGAAACGGTCTTCTCCGAATCCTCGAGACCCCGCGCGGCATCAGACCAACCACGCTGTAGATCTTGGAAACCTCCAGACTTTCCTCCTCTGACAGCGGCGGAAGAATGGTAGGTATCCGCTCCGCCGTCATGGATTTCCCGGATCCGGGCGGCCCTGACAGAAACAGGTTATGAAAACCCGCCGCTGCGATCAGGGCAGCGCGCTTGACTGTCTTCTGTCCGTGAATATCACTGAAATCAATCGTGTATTCCTCGTCTTCCGGAACGGAATTTCGCGGAACCGACGCCGGGGCTTTTCCATGGCTGAAGGCAATCAGTTCTGAAATATTTCTAACGCCGACAATCCGGATACCATCTACAGCACTGCCCTCCGCGGCATTTTCTGTCGGAACGATACACAGCTCACATCCGTTTTCCTTTGCGGCGATCACACTGGGCAGAACTCCTGGTATTTTCTCAATTGTCCCGTCCAGATGAAGTTCTCCGAGCACCATCGCCTTTCGAAACGCTCCCTTCTCAATATATCCCAATGCCTCCAGAACCGCAGTGGCAATCGGCAGATCAAACCTGGTTCCATCTTTTCTGATGTCTCCCGGCGCCAGATTGATCGTTATCCTCTTTGGAGCAAGCACTATACCGATATTGCGGAACGCAGTCCGAACCCGTTCCTGTGCCTCTCTGACCTGAGAAGAGACGCTGCCGACAATCGCGAAATAAGGCATCCCCTCGCTCACATCCGCCTCTACCGTCACGGGAACAGCCTCCACGCCGGAAATTGCAGATGATACTATGCTGCAAAACATACAAATTCCTCCTCTCCGCAGGCCTGTATCTGACAGGCATTGCCGAAAAATGCAGCAACCGGACGAATCGGACCTGCAAGATAAATACGAAGCCCGGTAAAAACGCTCCCCGTTTGCGACAAAATAAACGGTATTACAGATACCGGGCAACACTGTTTAATTAAAATAAAAATGGAATAGAATAGAATGAAATGATGTAAGTGTTCTTTTTTCAGAAGCAGGATAAAAATCGAAGAATAGTCAAAGAAGGATCAAAGAATCCGAGAATCAAAGATAAAACAAGAGAAAATAATAGGAAAGGACTCAATCACAAGGGTTCGATCACAGAACCGATGACGACGGGCAAGATCCGTCAGAAAGAATTGTTATATATATATAAATAGCACAAAACCCGCCTGCTGTAAATCATTAACTTGGAGCGGACAATAATGTCATTAACTCGGGAACGAACAATATTGTCCGCTCCGCAGTTTATGATTCCATGTTCTGTATCCCGTTACGGGCTTTCCGCAGTAAGGCTTTGTCCTGATTCCGTAAACACCAATGCCAGAACACATGTCGTTGCCATCCGTCGCGGTCGGAACATCCGAGCTTTTTCTGATCCCGTGAACAGCAGTGCCGGAACACGGCATTTGCTGTTCACATGTAGCAGATCACTCTGCTTCCTTCTTCATGCGAAGGATATCATTGACATCCGCTTTCTGCCCGAGGTCTACGTGCAGTTCCTGCTGCGGATGCGGCGCCGAGTCCATGGACTCGCCGTTTTCGTTATAAATTGCCCGAACAGTCACCTCTACATTCCGGCCGTCCGGCTTCATAATCTCAATCCTGTCTCCGGTCCGGAATTTGTTCTTCTGTCCGATCACAGCATATCCATTTTCATCCGTCGCGGATACGACACCCAGATACGTGTAGTTTGTGATATAGGTGTTGCTGTCATAGATCTGGTCCTCTTCGGACGGCTTTCCGTAGAAGAAGCCGGTCGTGAACCTGCGGAACGTGCAGTCCGCGATCTGCTCCTGATACCAGGGGAGATTTTTCTCATAGAGTGCGGGATCCCTGGCATAGTCGTCGATTGCCTTGCGATAGGTGCGGGCAACCGTCGCGACATACAAGGCTGTTTTCATTCTTCCCTCGATCTTGAAGCTGTCAATACCGGCAGTCATCAGATCCGGGATATGTTCAATCATACACAGATCCTTTGAATTGAAAATGTACGTGCCGCGCTCATTTTCCTCGATCGGAAGATACTCTCCCGGCCGGCTCTCCTCCATGACAGCATATTTCCACCGGCAAGGATGGGTACATGCTCCTCTGTTCGCGTCTCTGCCCGTAAAATAATTCGACAGAAGGCATCTTCCCGAATACGATATGCACATTGCTCCGTGAATAAAGGTCTCAATCTCCATGTCCTTCGGAATCTGTCTGCGCATCTCGCGGATCTCCTCCAGGGACAGTTCACGGGCAGTTACCACTCGTTTTGCCCCCTGCCGGTACCAGAACCTGGCAGATGCCCAGTTGGTATTGTTTGCCTGTGTGCTGATATGCCGCTCGATCCCGGGGCACTCTTCTCCCGCGATATCGAAAATACCCGGGTCCGCGATAATCAGCGCATCCGGCTGAAGCTCGTTGAGCTCGCGCAGATACAGACGGACGCCCTCCAGATCATCATTGTGTGCCAGAATATTCACCGTCACATGTACACGAACTCCGTGGCTGTGCGCGTAACGGATTCCTTCCGCCATATCCTCGTGATTGAAATTTTTTGCCTTGGCCCGAAGCCCATAGACATCTCCACCGATATAAACCGCATCCGCGCCAAAAGCAACCGCTACCTTCAGCACTTCGAGACAGCTCGCCGGGATCAGAAGCTCCGGCTTTCCGTTTGCAAGCATAAATAATCTCTCCTGTCTTTGATCTGTGACACCGGCTCTGTCCGCAAGAGAAAAATCTCCCGTGCGGACCTGTCAGGCGAAATCCGCCGCCGTGTCAGTTTAAATTTCCTCCGGCTGCTTCATGACTGAGATGGAGATACCATCTCCGAGCGGGACGATACTCGTCTCCAGACACCTGTCATCTTTCAAAGCCCGGAGATAATCTCTCATCCGCTTATAAATCGTTCGCTTTCTCCGCTCCACAATATAATGAGACTCGATAATATCTCCCTCCTGGAGAACGTTATCGGAAATCAAAACGCTTCCCGGACGCATCAGCCGGAGCACTTCCGGGAGGAAATGAATATACTGTCCCTTAGCCGCATCCATGAAAATGAAATCATACGGCCCCGCAAGCGTCTTCAGGACATCTGCCGCATCTCCCTCCAGAAGAGTAATCCGGTCCTCATATCCCGATTTTCGAAAATTCTCGCGCGCGACAGGGATCCGCTTCTCATAGTTCTCAATCGTTGTGATCCTGCTGGATTCCGGCCCGCAGGCGGCCATCAGGATCGTAGAGAAACCGATCGCAGTGCCGACCTCAAGGATCCTCTGAGGCCGCTGAATCCGGAGAAATACTTTCAGGAAGCTCTGCATCTCCCGGCGGATAATCGGGACATTATCCTCTGCCGCCGTCTCCCGGAGTTCTTCCAGAAAAGGGGTAAGCCCATGATCCAGAGAATTGATGAAGGTTATCATCCGTTCATCTACAATCATTCTGTCACCTCCCACAAAAGGGCCGCCGCACGAACTTTTCGCTGTTTCCGAGCGTCTTTCGTGCAGCAGCCCTGTCTTATACCGATAAACCGCACGCCCGTCCGGCGCGAAACAGTCTTCAGTCTGCCTATATGTATCATCCGGCAGCTGTCATACCATCATGACAGCAATGCTCAGCTCCGGTGTCTCTATGCCGGACTGCCGCGTTATGCGCCGATGCACCTTCTGTCCCCGGCGCCCATCATGGACCGCCTATGACACAGATATACACCGTTATTGCGCTGATGTCGATTCCACGCTGTCAGCCGAAACATTATCCGGAGTGTCAGAGTCCTCCTCCTGCGCAAGGATCGGGAACATATCATCCGCGGTCATGGACGTTCGAAGAGTGTATGTTCCGGGCAGGATCTCCCCGTGATAACCGGAAATCAATTCCTGAACCACAAATGCGTTTGCGCTCTCATTCAGAAGCCCGTTGGAAATCAGAAGCTTGCCGATCTGCCGCACCGACATATCATCTGTAATCGTTACGGTAACCGCCCGGCCGTCTCCGGAATCCACAGCCTTCTCATCAAAGATTTCATAGCCGAGCGAATAAGCCTGTTTCCCCAGATAGACCAGAATCATAATCAACGCGATGATGACAAGAATCCTGACAACACCCTTTATTCCACCCAGTGCAAGACGATATCCCAGGCTGTCATCCTTCTCTTCCCTTTTCCCTGCTGCCATTAAAAACTCCTTACCTTCCTGAATCGCCGTCCGGCTCACATGGGAACTTCTACATGGACTTCCCGGTTAATCGCGTTCATGACACGCTGAACCATTCTGCAGACAGCGCTCTCAGCATCCAGATAATCCGCTGCAATCTCATTGCGCAGGAGCGGCGAATACTCGTTAAGCACATAATCCGTCTCGTCATAGAGATCTCTGCCTGAGGTCTGCATCTCGTAGACCTTACGCCTGTACTCGTTGATTTTCTGCCTGAGCTCAGGCATCTCCTTCAGCTGGTTCTCAAGATTCCGGTACCTGATAAAGTCCTCACTCTGTTCCAGAGCCTGAATGAGCTCCTCCGCCTTCTCCTTCACGCTGTCCATCTTATGCCTCCATAATGATCGGCAGTATCATCGGATTGCGCTGCGTACGCTTCCATACAAAACTTCCCAGTGAATCCTTGATTGCCGATTTCAGCTTTCCCCAGTCAGTGATGTGATGTTCCAGGCAGTCGTTCAGAGCGTCCTCAACGATCAGTCTTGCTTCATCCATCAGATCCTCAGACTCCCTTACATAGACAAAGCCTCTGGACACAATGTCCGGACCGGCAAGAAGCTGTCTGCCGTATTTCTCAAGGGTGAGAACGACAATCAGAATACCATCCTCGGACAGATGCTGTCTGTCCCGAAGGACAATATTTCCGACATCACCGACTCCGAGTCCGTCAACCATAATCTCGCCCGTCTCAACCTTACCGGTCACCTTGGCTGACTTCTGATCCAGTTCAAGCACATCTCCGGTCTTCATGACGAAGATATTCTCCTTCGGAATACCCAGCTGAAGTGCCAGATTCTTCTGCGCTATCAGATGGCGGTACTCGCCGTGGACCGGAATTGCGTACTTCGGCTTAACCAGGGAGTAAATCAGCTTGATGTCCTCCTGGCAGGCATGTCCCGATACATGAACATCCTGGAAAATAACCTCCGCGCCTTTTTCATACAGCTCATTGATGACATTGGAGACCGCCTTCTCATTTCCGGGAATCGGATGAGAGGAGAATACAATCAGATCGCCGGGCTTAATTGTCACCTTCTTGTGGATGTCCGCCGCCATTCTCGACAGGGCTGCCATAGACTCTCCCTGGCTTCCGGTGGTGACAAGCACCATCTGACTGTCCGGATAATTTCTCATCTGATTGATATCGATGAGCGTATTCTGCGGCACATTCAGATATCCGAGTTCCTGTGCGATGGAGATGATATTCACCATGCTTCTGCCTTCTACAACGACCTTACGGCCGAATTTGCAGGCGGAATTGATGATCTGCTGTACACGGTCAACATTTGAGGCAAATGTGGCAATGATCAGACGCTGATTCCTGTGTTCGGAAAAAATCTGATCAAAGGTTCTGCCGACCGTGCGCTCCGACATCGTATAACCGGGCCGCTCCGCGTTTGTGCTGTCGCACATCAGCGCAAGAACGCCCTTCTTTCCGATCTCGGCAAAACGCTGCAGATCAATCGCATCACCAAATACCGGTGTATAATCCACCTTGAAATCTCCGGTATGCACGATTGTCCCGGCGGGTGAATAGATGGCAAGCGCTGCCGCATCCTGAATACTGTGGTTCGTCTTGATGAATTCAATCCGGAAGTGTCCGAGATTGATCGACTGTCCGAAACGGATCGTCTTCATCTTCGTACTCTTAAGCATGTTGTGCTCTTCAAGCTTGTGGCTGATCAGACCGATCGTGAGCTTGGTCGCGTAAATCGGAACGTTAATCTCACGCAGCACATACGGAAGTGCACCGATGTGATCCTCATGACCGTGGGTGATCACAAACCCCTTCACCTTGCGGATATTCTGCTTTAAATAAGTAATATCCGGAATAACCAGATCAATTCCGAGCATATCGTCATCGGGGAAGGCCAGACCGCAGTCCACCACCACAATGCTGTCCTCGTACTCGAATGCAGTGATGTTCATGCCGATTTCTTCCAGACCGCCCAGCGGAATGATCTTCAGCTTACTCGTATTTTCTTTTCCTTTCAAATTATACCTCCGTTCATTTTTTATTCACTCAAAAGACACGTCGTCCATCATCTGCTCGAAAATGCGTGCCACCGCCTCGTACTCCACATCATCTTCGACCATCACATACCGTGCTTCCGCCTCGCCGTCTTCCGAGAGATCCTTCATAATATAGGCGTTTGCCTCCTCGCCGTCAGAATCGGTCACGAGAAGATAATCCACGCCGCCTACCCGCGTTTCTTCCTCAACGAAAAACTCCTGCTTTTCTCCGTCTTCCGTTTCAAATAAAATTTTTTCCATAGAAATCCGATACTTATCCTTTATCTGTTTCCGTTGTTTCCTGTCCGCCGCAGTTGTCGAGCCATTCCTGCAGAATGATGCCTGCCGCGATCTGATCGATCACCGCCTTGCGGTTGTGCCTGCCCCGTACATCCATCTCGTCAAGAATCTCATCCGCCGCCACGGTCGTAAGCCTTTCGTCCCACATGATAACCGGAAGTCCGGTTCTCCGGTGCACAAGCTCACCAAATTCCGTTGCCTTCTCAGCACGCTCTCCGGGTTCGTCATTCATATTCAGAGGAAGTCCGACCACAATCTTCTCCACCTGATATTCTCTGCAGATTTCTCCGATCCTGGCGAGCGTCTGCCGAAGCTTGCTCTCTCTTTGACGGACAATCGTCTCCACTGCCTGAGCTGTCAGACCGAGCGGGTCACTGACTGCCACGCCTACCGTTACAGACCCGTAATCCAGTCCCAGGATCCGCATTATCTGGTCTCTTTCCAGGATTCGTTCCGAATGTACTCCTTAAGAAGCTCCTCGACCAGCTCATCGCGTTCCACCTTCATGATCATGCTTCTCGCACCATTATGACTGGTAATGTAGGTCGGATCGCCTGACATGATATAGCCGACGATCTGATTCACAGGGTTGTATCCCTTCTCCTCCATTGCGTGATATACAAGATCCAGAACCTTTTTCACGGAAATCTCATTTTCTGTATTTACTCTGAAAAATTGTGTGTTGCCTAAATCTGTCATCCTTATTCACATCCTTACTTATTCTGCAAAGAACTGCCAAGCTGCATCCGGCGTGACAAGCTGTATAAGCCTCACACCTCCCGCACACGTCCGAACACTCGTAATGATTCATTATAAACCAGATGTCCCGGATTGGCAACCCGGCAGCACATCTTTCCTGATTCCGGAAAGTCCACCGTAAAAGTTCGCAGCAGATTCTGCTCACACCGCAAGCAGGTACTCCTCTGACACAAGCGCCTGCGGTGTAACCACCATCATCTGATTCGTAAGATCTCTGGTATCGGCGAGCAGTATCTTCTGATACTCTCTTCCATGACCTGTCCAGTATTTCCTGCCCTCCAGTTCGATCTGCTCTTCAAACAGAACCTCAACCGGCCTTCCAATATAATAATTCAGGAATTCCTTTCTGCGCCGGATGTCTGTCTCCCGAAGCACGGCTCCCCTCTGTTTCTTGACCGCCTCCGTGTTCTGTTCCTTCATTGCGGCCGCCTTAGTGCCCTCTCGGCGGGAGTATGGAAAAATATGTGTCTCAAAAAAATGTACCTCTGACACAAATCTGCGGGATTCCTCAAAATCCTCCTCTGTCTCCCCGGGGAAACCGGTTATGATATCTGTCGTAATCGCGGGATGCTCATAATACTTCCTTAAAAGCCGAACTACCTCCATGAACTTCTCCGGAGTATAATGACGGTTCATATCCCGGAGCGTCCTGGCACATCCACTCTGAAGGGAAAGGTGAAAATGCGGGCAAACCTTGCGCAGCCCGCTGAGGCTCCGGATTACATTCTCGCTCATCGAACCGGGTTCAAGGGAGCCCAGACGAATTCTTTCAATTCCGCTGACATCGTGAATAGCGCGCAGCAACGCAACCAGATCTTCTCCTTCTCCCATATCCCGTCCATAGGAGCACAGATGAATTCCCGTGACCACAATCTCCCGAACTCCGGAAGCCGCTAGCCTCATGACCTCTTCCCGCACATCCGGAATCTTGCGGCTCCGCACACGGCCTCTGGCATAGGGGATGATACAATAGCTGCAAAACTGATTGCAGCCGTCCTGCACTTTGATAAAAGCTCTGGTATGCTCCTCCGTACGGTCGATCTGAAGGTTCTCATACATCCTGTCCACGGACCAGTCGCTGGTATCCAGCTGCTTTTCGCCGCTGCTTCTGAACTGCTCCAGTTCACGAATCAAATCTTCCTTGCGGTTGCTTCCAATGACGAGATCAATGGCAGGGTCCTTCTCAAGTTCCTCCCCTCTGACCTGTGCGTAACATCCCACGGCCACCACGATTGCTTCCGGATTCATTTTCTTCGCCTTATGCAGCATCTGCCTCGATTTCCGGTCCGCTATATTGGTTACGGTACATGTATTGATTACATATATATCCGCACCGGGTTCAAATGGCACGATATCATATCCGGCCTTCTCCAGCATCTGCTGCATCGCCTCCAGCTCGTAGGCATTTACCTTGCACCCCAGATTATGAAGAGCCGCCTTTTTTCCTCTTGACACCTTGACTTTTCTCCTGTTTACCATTAAGATTATTTAAGCAAATGCTTAAGAAAACTACTGCAATTTCGATATAATAAGGGAGGATATTAAATGCAAACGGTACAGATTTCATTAAATTCAATCGATAAAGTAAAGAACTTTGTAAACGCCATTTCAAAGTTTGACTTTGACTTTGATCTTGTGTCCGGCAGATATGTCATCGACGCGAAGTCCATCATGGGTATCTTCAGCCTTGATCTTTCCAAACCGATTGATCTGAACATCCACACGGAAGGCTCCGAGCTTGAGTCTGTCATGGAGGTTCTTAAACCGTATCTGATCGAGCAGTAATCCTCTGCCCACTCCATCCGGCATATATCGGAAATGACGGGAACATCGGAAGATGCAGGAAGCGCAACCGCGCTCCCCTGCATCTTTTTTCGTGTATAAGCTCTTCGAAAACGCAGACAGGATCGTCGCACGCGAAGCGCGCGTAAGAGACTGTATGCGATTTCGAAGGCAACAGGTATGAGCACGAAGTGACGCGCAAGCGGCACAGAAGTGCGAATATGCGCGGGCAGTGAGCCACAGCCGCTCACACATAGTGTGAAGCGGTGGGGCGAACGCCGCGACAGACTGACGAAGTCGGTCACCTGTAGGATTGCGAGAGTGCGAAGCACGGAGCAATCCGTAGCTTATACACTTTGTGATACAATATGTTCTTGGCCCGCGGGGAGCTTGCTCACCAGTGGGCAAGAACATTAGCGACGACAACAGGTATGAGCATGGAGCGGTGCGAAGCACCGCTCCTTATTCCTCTCCGTCCACCACAATCGTTTCCGTCGTCTCAATTGCTTCCTTCATCAGCGGCTCGATGACATCATCCAGCTTATGTTCCGAGTGCTCGATAACCTTCAGAATCGGATGGGTCACGGGATGCTTTGCGACAAAGATCGTACAGCAATCCTCGTAGGGAAGGATCGAAGTATCAAAGGTCCCGATCTGCTGTGCCCGATCCACGATCTCCTGCTTGTCAAAGCCGATCAGCGGACGGTAAACGGGAAGCGTACACACGGCATTGGTACACAGAAGACTCTGCGCCGTCTGACTGGCAACCTGACCAATACTTTCTCCTGTGATCAGTCCCAACGCGCCGTCCTGTCCGGCAAAAATTTCCGCGATCCGCATCATGTATCTTCTCATGATAATCGTGAGCTCCTCGTGCGGACATTTTTCATAGATTGCCATCTGGATATCCGTGAAATTCACAATGTGAAGTCGTATCTGTCCGGCATATCTCGCCACGAGCTTTGCCAAATCAACGACCTTCTGCTTTGCCCGCTCACTGGTGTACGGCGGCGCATGGAAATACACCGCATCGATCTTTACTCCGCGCTTTGCGATCATATACCCCGCAACCGGAGAATCGATTCCTCCCGATAACAGAAGCTCCGCGCTTCCGTTCGATCCCACGGGCATTCCTCCCGGCCCGGGTATTGTCTCGGAGTAGACATAAATACTCTGACGCACTTCTACGGAAAGCACCACATCCGGATTGTGTACATCAACCTTCATCCACGGGCAGCCGAGAAGCACCGCCTCGCCCAGATCTGCATTGAGTTCCATGGAATCATGAGGATATTTCTTGTTCGGCCTTCTGGCAACTACCTTGAAGGTTCTCGGAGTTCCCTCCGGATAGACGGTTCTCACAAACTCCGCAACCTGTGCCTTGACGTTGTCGTAATCCATATTCTCGATGATCAGTACCGGGCTGATACCCGCGATCCCGAACACCGTCTTCAGCGCCTCTATCGCGCCCTCATAGTCGAAGTCACCATCGGTGCGGACGTAGATTCTTCCCATTTCTCTGGTGACATCAAAGGTACCGTCTACTCTCTTCAGAGCTCTGACAATATGATGCACAAGCGCGTCCTCAAAGAGATGCCTGTTCTTTCCTTTGATACCAATCTCCGCATATTTGATTAAAAATGCCTGATACATAATTTTTCTTTCCTTTTTGCTTTCCTGCACGCGCTGCTGCCCGATCTTCCGAAACGTCCGCCGCGCATCACTTCCCGTTGAATCTTCAAAGCCGCGCCGCCGTATCTTATTTTCTGGTGAATCTCCGGAGCTGCGGCACCACTTCATGGAGTACCCCGATGGTATAATCAATTTCCTCCATCGCCGTCAGCTCGGAGAAGCTGAACCGCACCGAAGACTCCATGATTTCTCTCGGTGCATGAATTGCCTCCATAGTTGCGCTTCCTCCCCGCCTGTGGCTGGAACAGGCGCTTCCCGCAGAAACGCTGATTCCTCTGGACTCCAGGGTGTGCAGAAGCACCTCACTGCGAATTCCCTCGAATGAAATATTCAGAATATGCGGAGCACCCTTCCGGAGATCTGACGGCCCGTTGATATGGATCTTTCCGAGATCCGCTACGCCCTCTGCCAGATGTTCCTTCAGACTGTACATATGCTCCGCGTTTTCCCTGAGCGATGCACAGATTTTCTCCGCGGCGGTACCCAGTCCCGCGATTCCCGGAACATTGTCCGTTCCGGAACGCATTCCATTCTGCTGCCCGCCTCCATAGATCAGCGGATTTATCTTCACCCGCTGATCTATGAACAGAAATCCCGATCCCTTTGGTCCATGGATTTTGTGTCCGCTGACGGAAAGCATATCTATCTTCATTCGTTTTGGATAGATCGGATACTTTCCGAAGGACTGAATCGCGTCTACATGAAAAAAAGTACCCGGATACCGGCTGCGCAGCATTTCGCCGATTTCCGCCACAGGCTCCACAGATCCAATCTCATTATTCACCATCATGACGGACACCAGTATCGTGTCCTCCGTCATTGCATTCTCCAGATCATGAAGATCCAGAACGCCGTCTCTGCCAACTGGAAGCTTGACAATCTCATAGCCCATAGCCTCCAGTGCTGCTGCCGGAGCCGCAATCGCCGAATGCTCAATCGCTGTAGTGATAATCCGTCTGCCTCTGCGCCTGTTCGCGAGCGCCGTCCCGAACAGCGCCCAGTTATCCGACTCCGTGCCGCCGGATGTAAAATAGATCTCGCCCGGCTTTACCTTCAGAATCCCGGACAGAATTTCCGCGCTTTTCCGGATATATTTTTCCGCTTCGACGCCCTTCTGATGCATAGAGGAAGGATTGCCATAATCCTCCAGCATCGTTTTTCTCACGATATCCGCAACCTCCTCGTAGCAGCGGGTTGTTGCCGAATTGTCAAGATATGCTTCCATTTTACCGTTCTTTCCATATAATATTGATACTTTATCACGCGCTGCGGAATCCCCGTCAGTCTCTTTCCAGAAGATACATCAGGATCGACAGCATGGTCATTCCTGCAGTCTCCGTTCTGAGAATTCTCTTGCCGAGAGTAATGGTCGTAAATCCGCTCTTTCTCGCATCCTCAGCTTCCCGCTCATCAAACCCGCCTTCCGGGCCGATCAGGACACCGACAGACTGTCCCGGCCGGATGCCGGACAGAACCGATCGCGTCTTTTCCATTCCGCCCTCCATTTCATAGGGCATCAGCCGGACATCAAGGCTTCGGGAAAATTCCAGTGCCTCCCCGAACGTCATGATATCGTGAACCTCGGGGATGATGAGACGTTTTGACTGCTTGGCCGCGCTCTCTGCAATCTTGTTCCACCGGACCACCTTCTGTGCTGCTCTCTTCCCATCAAGCTTCATGATACACCGCCTGGACGAGACCGGAATCACCGAATATGCTCCCAGTTCGACCGCTTTCTGAACAACGGTCTCCATTTTATCACCTTTGGGAAGACATTGAAACAGGAAAATCCTCGACGGGAGTTCTTTTCCGGGCAGCTGTGCGTCCAGAATCCTGCAGACCACTTCTTTCTCCGACAGAGAAACCACCTCACAGGTATACTCCCACTCATCCTGGCAGGAGATCAGAACCGTTTCGCCCGGACGCATCCGCAGCACATTACGAATATGCTGTACATCCTCTCCCGTAATATGGACCAGACCGTCTTCAATCTGTGACCGGTCCGCAAAAAATCTGTACATATCTCCGCCCCTGTCTTAATCCGGCTTTCTCGCGGTAATCGATACCCACTCACCCTGCTGCGTCTGCTCCACTATTTCAAGCCCCGCCGCCCTGCAGGCATCCAGAACCTTGTACGCCTGATCCTCCAGAATACCGGAGGTGATATAAAGACCGCCCTTCTTCATCGCCGGCACAACCGCCGGAGTCATCGGAACCAGGATATCCGCCAGAATATTAGCCGTAACGATATCATACTTCTCATATCCCGCTCTGTCCCGTGTCTCCTGGTCATCGATCATATTGCCGATGATCATGTCAAAGGCGCCGTCCGGTATATCGTTCGCCTTCCTGTTATCCTCGACCGCAGGCACTGCGCAGGGATCCAGATCGGTTCCAAGCACATGCCCTGCGCCAAACTTGACCGCGACAATTCCGAGAATTCCACTTCCCGTTCCCACATCCAGCATCTCCATACCCGGCTTCACGTATTTCCTGAGCTGACGGATACACAGCTGCGTCGTCTCATGCATTCCGGTTCCAAACGCGGTGCCGGGATCGATGTGAAGGATCATCTTGTCCCTGTCCTCTTCCTTCACCTGCTCCCAGGATGGAATGATCAGGATATCATCCACATAGAACTGTTTGAAATACTGCTTCCAGTTGTTGATCCAGTCCTTATCTTCCGTCTCGGACTCCTCGATCGTTCCCTCCCCGATATCGGTGTAGGAACGCAGTTCGTCCAGAGCTTCCCTTGCCTTCTGAAGGACAGCTTCCGTATCTGTCTCCTCCGGGTCCAGATAAAAATTCAGATATGCGATGCCGTCATCGTCGGGCAGATCAGGCAGAATATCCACAAACATCTGTTCCTTTTCTTCCCTGGTAAGCGGCTTCTTGTCCTCAATCTCAGCACCTTCAATGCCACAGTCATAGAGCGTTGCAATGACTATATCCTCCGCGTCTTCGATTGTCTTTAAACGGTATTTCTTCCATTTCATCTCTGTAAATCCTCTCATTCATCGACATGCTTACCGGATTGCCCGGATGCGCAGTATAAAAACAATTCCCGATAGATCAGCCGTTTCCTCTCAGGGCATACATCGTGTACGGGTCCATTGCAAACAAAAAGAAGCCGCCATAAAAAATGCTTTCTCACCGGCAATGCGGTTTGTATGGGCCCGATGTCGGAGTATAGATACCACACGGTCTTTTTCGTCTCTTGAAGTATAACCGTATTTTCACTTCTTGAAAAGGAATATTTCCTGAAAGAGCGGTTTTTCTGAAAGAGCGATTTTCCTGAAAGAGCAGTTTTGAAATGAGAATGAACAGAGAAATACCTCCTCCCGGACTGCAGGGAGGCTGCCGTACCGGCCCTTCTCAGACCGATGCGACAGCCTCCTGATCTTCCGGCTGGATGCACCGGAAATCTGCTCTTCACTATTACCGTTTGTGGCACTATTACCGTTTGTGGCATGATTATCGTATGGGCGTTACTCTTTTTTCCGCCCAAATCTTACCTTTTTCTTCTTCGGCTCTTCTTCGCTTCCCAGAGAATTGCCGCTTTCGGCATCAAATTCTCTCAGAAGATCCTTTGCCTCTTTTGAAAGATTTGTGGGGGTCTGCACAATCAATGTCACATATTGATCGCCCCGCACATTTTTGTTGTGGATCGATGGAACGCCCTTTCCTCTCAGCCGGATTCTCGTCCCCGTCTGAGTTCCCGGCTTCACCGTATACACCACATCGCCGTCCACCGTATTCAGCCGGATATCCCCGCCAAGTGCAGCCTGCGCAAAGCTGACCGGTGCTGAGGAATAGATATCCACTCCGTCACGCTGAAAAATCGGATGTGGAGCAACCGCTACCTGCACAAGCAGATCCCCTCTCGGGCCTCCGTTTACGCCTGGTTCTCCCTTGTCGCGGATGCGGATGCTCTGTCCGTCATCAATTCCGGCAGGAATATCGACCTGAATTTTCTTTCTGGAGGAAGTGAACCCACTTCCATGACAGTCGGGGCATTTATCACGGATGATCTTTCCGGTTCCTCCGCAATGCGGACAGGTCTGGATATTCTGAATCATACCGAACATGCTCTGCTGGGTCTGCCTGATCTGACCGGTTCCGTGACAATGGGGACAGGTCTCCGGTGAAGTTCCGGGTCTTGCCCCTGAACCGCCGCACGTCTTGCAGGTATCCTTCAGCGTCAGCTCAATTTCCTTCTTGCAGCCGAATACAGCCTCCTCGAATGAAATGTGCACAATGGCTCTCAGAGATGCGCCTCTTCTAGGACCATTGTTCGCGCTGCTTCTTCCGCCGCCGCCGAAAATATCTCCGAAAATGTCGCCGAATCCACCGGAGCCGAAAATGTCATTGAAGTCAAAGCCTCCGAAACCGCCGGCGCCACCGGCGCCGCCATTCTCAAAGGCAGCATGGCCGAACTGATCATACTGTCTTCTCTTGTCCGGATCACTCAGAACGGAATACGCTTCACTGGCTTCCGCAAATTTCTCGGCCGCATCCTTATCTCCGGGATTCATGTCCGGATGATATTTTTTTGCAAGCTTACGATACGCCCGCTTGATGGTCTCCTCATCCGCATTCCTGTCAACCCCCAGGACCTCGTAATAGTCTCTCTTTTCAGCCATTGATTTTCCTCACAATCTGCTTCTGTTTCTAAAAATCAGAGAACGAGTTCCGGCCGAACGGATCGAAACCCGTGACCGGAACATCGCTGTCTCCTGTAATCTGAATCAGACTTCCTTGTAGTCTGCGTCTACGACATCGTCGCCGCCGTTATTGCCTGCGCTACTTCCGCCCTGAGCTCCGCCCTGCGGGCCTGCGCCTGCGCCCGGATTCGGGCCGCCCTGATTCTGCTGCATATTCTCGTACATCTTCGTGAACAGAGCCTGTGAAGAATTCATCAGTTTCTCCTTCGCCGCTTTGATGTCCGTTACCTGCGCGTCGGTCAGACTTCCGTCTGCCGGAGCCTTCGCGAGCAGATCCTTCAGTGCGTTCAGGTCTGCCTCAACGCCGCTCTTCTGATCCGCCGGCACCTTGTCGCCGACTTCCTTCAGAGCCTTCTCTACCTGGAATACCGTCGAATCCGCTTCATTCTTCGTGTCTACGGCTTCCTTTCTCTTCTTGTCCTCAGCCTCGTACTGCGCTGCCTCTTTGACTGCCTTGTCGATCTCCGCGTCGCTCATGCTCGATCCGGAAGTGATCGTGATGTGCTGCTCCTTGCCGGTTCCGAGATCCTTGGCGGATACATTTACAATACCGTTCGCGTCGATATCGAAGGTCACCTCGATCTGCGGAACACCACGCATTGCCGGCGGGATTCCGTCCAGACGGAACTGACCGAGGGACTTGTTGTCTCTGGCGAACTTACGCTCACCCTGTACGACGTTGATATCCACTGCGGTCTGGTTGTCCGCTGCCGTGGAGAAGATCTGGCTCTTCTTTGTCGGAATTGTGGTGTTTCTCGGAATCAGCGGTGTCGCGATTCCTCCCATGGTCTCGATGGAAAGAGTCAGCGGTGTGACATCGAGCAGAAGCACGTCTCCGGCTCCAGCGTCTCCGGCCAGCTTGCCTCCCTGAATCGATGCGCCGATTGCCACGCACTCATCCGGGTTCAGGTTCTTGCTCGGCTCATGTCCGGTCAGCTGTCTTACCTTGTCCTGTACCGCCGGGATACGTGTGGAACCGCCGACCAGAAGGACCTTCGTAAGGTCAGATGCGGTAAGTCCCGCGTCGTTCAGAGCGGTTCTTACCGGCTCCGCGGTCGCTTCCACAAGATCTGCGGTCAGCTCATCGAATTTTGCCTTTGTCAGGTTGAGATCCAGATGCTTTGCGCCGTCCGCCGTAGCGGTGATGAACGGAAGGTTGATGTTCGTGGTGGTTGCGCTGGAAAGCTCGATCTTTGCCTTCTCTGCCGCCTCACGGATTCTCTGCATCGCCATCTTGTCGCCGGAGAGGTCGATGCCTTCCTGCTTCTTGAATTCACTTACGATATAATCGGCAACTCTCTTATCAAAGTCGTCGCCGCCCAGATGGTTATTGCCGGCGGTAGCCAGTACCTCGATGACTCCGTCGCCGATCTCGATGATGGACACATCGAAGGTGCCGCCGCCGAGATCGTATACCATAACCTTCTGCTCTTTCTCATTGTCCAGGCCGTAAGCCAGCGCCGCTGCTGTCGGCTCGTTGATGATACGCTTTACATCAAGTCCGGCGATCTTGCCGGCATCCTTTGTCGCCTGACGCTGTGCGTCATTGAAATATGCCGGGCAGGTGATAACGGCCTCTGTGACCTTTTCTCCAAGATAGCCTTCCGCATCGCTCTTCAGCTTCTGCAGAATCATTGCGGAGATCTCCTGCGGAGTATAGCTCTTGCCGTCAATGGTAACTCTGTAATCGGAGCCCATGTGACGCTTGATCGATGAAATCGTGTGATCCGCGTTTGTAACTGCCTGACGCTTTGCCGGCTCGCCTACCAGACGTTCTCCTGTCTTTGTGA
This sequence comes from Bilifractor sp. LCP19S3_H10, assembly GCF_052119185.1. Taxonomy (NCBI): domain Bacteria; kingdom Bacillati; phylum Bacillota; class Clostridia; order Lachnospirales; family Lachnospiraceae; genus Bilifractor; species Bilifractor sp. LCP19S3_H10. Next base: position 189,091 of record NZ_JBQKFT010000005.1, on the reverse strand, counting down.
ACGCGACAACGGACGGGGTCGTACGGCTTCCTTCCGCGTTTGCGATAACGGTGGGTTTTCCACCTTCCATAACGGCTACACAGCTGTTTGTTGTACCAAGGTCAATACCGATAATTTTTCCCATTCTATTTTCCTCCTGATCGGATCTGCTTTTCTGTAGTGTCAGTTGGCTACCTTCACCATACTGTGACGGACCACAACATCCTTGTACTTATATCCCTTCTGAAGTTCCTGTGTGATGATGTTTTCACCGACATCCGGGTTGTCTTCATGCATTACCGCGTTATGAAGATTCGGATCAAACTCAGCGCCCTCCGCTTCGATGGTCTCGACGCCCATATCTGTCAGGATCTTCGTCATCTGCTTGTAAATCTTGTTCATACCCTGAACAAACGAATCCGACTCATCCGCTCCGGCAAGTCCTCTCTCAAAATTATCGACAACCGGAAGGATCTTCTCGATAACATCTCTCGCGCCCATATCGAACATCTCGGATTTTTCTCTCTCCGTACGCTTGCGGAAATTGTCGAACTCAGCCATCTGACGCTGCAGTCTGTCGGTGAGTTCTTCAATCTTCTCATCCTTTTTGTCTTTTTTTATTTTTTTCCCGGAACCGGATCCTTTCGCATTATTACCATTTTCCACAGAGCCGGCGCTTTTTGCCTCATCCTGCTTCTCTTTGGAATCAGATTCCCCGGCTTCATTCTGCTTTGCCTTCTCTTGGGTCTGATCCGCAGCTTTTCCATTACGAACTCCGTCTTCCTTTTCTGTCTTCTCTTCCTTCATCGTATCTGTTTCTGCTGTACATTTCTCTGTATTTTTTTCTTTTTCTTCGTTCATATGATTATCCTTCTTCATGGCTCTTTTTTCCTCTGCTTCCGGGTCTGCCCCGTCGGCGCCCCGCCTGCTGTTATTCACGTCTGCCATGTCTGTCCCGCCTTTCTGTTTTATTGCTTCTAATCTAATGTGAATCTCCGCATGGATTGAGCACTTCTTCGTGCACTCCCGGATCCCGGTCTGCTAGGACTCTGTGCTGTCATCGATAATACCATGATCGGACGAAGTCTCGAGCTTGGCGTCCCCGTTTCCGAAGAGAGCATTCATCTGTGATTTCAGCTGTTTCAGATTTTCTACTACTTTCTTATAATCCATTCTACGAGGGCCTACAATAGCTACCGTTCCCTTCATCCCGTTTCCAAGATTGTAGTTTGCGGTGACAACGGAGCAGTCCTTCATGCCCTGAATCGGGGATTCGTTCCCGATATAGGCGGTGATCCCGTTCGAGGCTTCCTCGCCCGGGGCCGTCTCGCGGATCATCTCGGCCAGCTCCTTCTTGTCTCCGAACGCGGTCATCAGCTCCTTGGCTTTTCTTGAATCCGCAAGTTCCGGATAATCGAAAATGTTTGTTGCGCCGCTGAGATAGATCGGCATGTCCTCATCTCCCGGCTGTATGGTCTCCGCCACCGCATCGATCACGCTGCTGATAACCTCACTGTGTATACCCGCCTGCTGCTTCATCCGGGTGATCATATCCAGATTGATCTCGCCGATTGTCTTTCCGTTCAGCTCGTTGTTCAGAAGCAGATTCAGTTTCAGAATATCGTCTTCATCAATAGATTCCTTGAGGTCAATCATCTGGTTTTTCACCAGATTTCCCTGTGCCACAACTACCGCAAGAAGCTGTTTCTCATTGATCCGTGACAGCTGAATAAATTTCAATGAATTCTGATGATACGACGGTCCGGCAATCATTGTCGCATAATTGGTGTTCTGTGCCAGCACATCCACGACCTGCTTCAGTATTTTTTCCATACGGTCCGTTTTCTGAATCATCAGCGTCTGTGCTTCGGCATCCTGATTTGTTTTCTGTATCAGCTCATTTACATAAAGCCGATATCCCTTATCGGAGGGAATCCGTCCGGACGAAGTATGCGGCTGAATAATATACCCCATTTCCTCCAGATCCGACATCTCATTTCGGATGGTCGCGGAGCTCAGATTCAGGTCTGTGTATTTGGAAATTGTCCGTGATCCGACAGGCTCTCCCGTCTCCAGGTATGTCTGGATAATAGCCTTTAGAATCGTCTTTTTTCGTTCATCCAAATCTTCTCCCACTCCTTGGCTCCTTTCTTCCTTACTGAGGATTAATCTCCGACAGGATCGTTCCCTCTGCCGGTTTGTCAGCACTCTAAATTGCAGAGTGCTAACGCCTATGTTTCATAAGATAGCACTGCATTATTTTTTTGTCAACTACTTTTGCTGTTGAGTGGTGAATGCGCGGTGAATTGAGCGCGGCGCTAATGGCAAATTATTTTCGGGTTATTCTTATGGCAATTCATCGCAAAAATATTTGAACAACACTCCGGAAGGAATGACCTATCGGAAAATCCAACACATCAGCGAAAGAGATCTCCTTGATCTGTACTACTTCCGAAATGAGGAAGACACCGATTCACAACGAGATAAAACACGCTGCGCGAGTTTTATCTCGCTATCGCGACGCTCGCCGCACACGAATACTTCGCATTCGGCTGCGGCTCACTGTTCGCGTAAAAAAAGCAGGCCGTCACAGTCCCTTGTCTGCTCCAGCCTGCTGCCTGTCGGCATATAATACCGCGCAAGAGCGCAGCTTTATCCCTTGTAATGCTTCTGGTTATAATGCTTCTGCTTGTAATGCTTCTCTTTATAATGTTTCTGTCAAATCATTTACAATGCTTCTATTAAAATAAATGTCAGGGACTTGTCACTGCTTAGTATGACATGTGTCCCTCGCCATATGTCACGTGTCAGATGTCCTTTGCCGCACTGACCATGAATCTGTTCCTGTCAGTCGCTCAGATACCCGGCTTCATTGTAGATCAATGCCATGAACTCCAGATCATCGTCCGAATTGTTCTCCATGCTGTGATACTGTCCGACCTCAATCACGCAGACGTCTCCGGCTGACACATGATAAATCCTGTGGTCATTATCAATAAAGTCACCGTGGCCCTTCAGAATATAGTAAGGCTCCGTGTCATGTACATGCTGATGCCAGCCTACGCTTGCGCCTGGCGGAAGTGTAACCTTTGCGTACATCCTTCCATGCCCCATAAGTTCCTCCCTGGACACGATATGGGAAACCTTTGCTCTTCCTCTTCCTCCTGCAAGGCCATCTACATAAGTAACGTTCTCTTTACGGACCATTTTCTGTCCCCTCCTGTCTGGTTTTTAAAGCCGATGCACCTGTCCTTATCCTGAATATTGAACCCTGACCTGAATGTGCTGACATTCTGTTTTTTCTCAGACACGGATTGTGAGTATCCTGCCCGAGGAGTTATATTTTTCAAACTCTACTCCAGCTGCCTGAAACATCATTTTCGATGCAATGACGGAAGGTGTTTTGTCATACTTGTCATCATCATAGATGACCTTCCGGATTCCCGCCTGGATAATTGCCTTCGCACATTCATTACACGGAAAAAGCGAGACATACAGCTTTGCACCTTCGAGACTTCCGCCCCGGTAATTCAGGATCGCGTTCAGCTCGCTGTGCGTCACATAGACATACTTTGTCTTCAGCGGATCCTCGTTGCTTCTGGCCCACGGAAAGGCATCATCGGAGCAGCCTCTCGGAAATCCATTATAGCCGATGGAAAGAATCTTGTTGTCCTGGCTCACAATACAGCATCCCACCTGGGAATTCGGATCCTTGGAACGCATGCCTGCCAGCTTGGCAACTGCCATAAAATACTCATCCCAGGAAATATAGTCTTTTCGCTTATCTGACATCGTTCCTCCAGCATTCTGTGTATAAGCCCTTCGAAAACGCAGACAGATCGCCTGTAGGATCGCAAGTGTACGAAGCATGGGCAATCCGCAGCTTATACAATGTGTGCCCCTGTTCACAACATGTCGGCGCTTTACTTTGTTCCGAAAATCCTGTCTCCCGCATCGCCGAGTCCGGGCACAATGTATCCTTGTTCATTCAGATGATCGTCCAGCGCGCCTACCACGATCGATACATCCGGATGTTCCTTCTGCAGGCGCTCCAGTCCCTGCGGCGCCGCAATAATACACAGGAAATGGATTTTCTGGCATCCATGCTTTTTCAGCTGGCGGATCGCGTCACACGCAGAGCCTCCGGTCGCAAGCATCGGATCCACCACAAAAACCTCACGTTCTTCAATGTCGGAAGGAAGCTTACAGTAATACTCCACCGGCTGCAAGGATTCTGGATCTCTGTACATGCCGATGTGTCCGACCTTTGCGGCGGGGATCAGCGTCTGGATACCGGAAACCATTCCCAGACCCGCACGAAGAATCGGTACGATGGCCAGCTTCTTGCCGGCCAGTCTCTGAACGGTTGTTTTTGTGATCGGTGTCTGGATCTCAACATCCTCAAGCGGAATACTGCGTGTTGATTCATAGCACTCCAGCATGGCAATCTCGGAGATAATTTCGCGAAATTCCTTGGTTCCCGTACTTTCCTCGCGGATGATTCCGATTTTATGCTTGATCAGCGGATGATCCATAATAATTACTTTTCCCATTTTTCTTCCTTTCCACTCATATAAATGCAAGACACAGGTTCCTTACAGACGATCTGTCTCCGTCCGGACACAGGTGCCGCATTCTCCGGCAAATTACCGCTTCCTTCCGGCATCCAGGTCCTTTGCATTACTGTTTCCACGAGTTGTTCCTCTGCAACATGCAGCGGGCTTTCTTCCGGCAATTCGATTTTCGCCTCGTTACTGTTCCTCTTCAATCTTACGGATCCTTCGGATATGTCTCTCCCCTTCCGAGAACGGTGTGCTTAGAAACGCATCTACAATTCCGCACGCAACTCCGGGTCCCGTGACTCTTCCGCCCATCGCAAGTACATTGGCATCGTTATGCTCCCGCGTTGCCCTCGCCATATACTCGTTCGTGCAGAGTGCGCAGCGGATTCCCTTCATCTTATTTGCAGTGATCGAGATGCCGATTCCGGTACCGCAGATCAGGATTCCCTTCTCGCAGCTTCCATCCTGAACAGCGTGCCCGACCTTGTGGGCATAATCCGGGTAATCGACAGATTCTTCGCTGAAACATCCAAAATCCCTGTATGCGATTCCCTTAGCATCAAGATGAGTTTTGACCTCCTGCATCAGCCGGTAACCGCCATGGTCACATCCAAGTGCTATCATTTTGTCCTCCTTCTCTGCAGCACGCATGTGCTGATCTGTATCTGCCTCTTTCTGAAAACCCGGTCAGGCACCTATCACGCCTGAATCACTTCATGGCCGGCCGCCTTGATCAGACGATTCATGATTGCCTGACCCATTCTCGGTGTCTCAAAGGATTCTGTATAGATATAGTCAACCCCGTCAGCATCGAAGTCCCGCAGAATCTCATATAGATGGTGCGCAATAGTCCTGTCGTCTGCCCTGCTTCCAATACAACGGATATCTCCTTCTGTGTACCGGTCCCGGCTCTCCTCTGTGCAGATGATACCGACACGAAAGCCCTCCGAAAGTCTCTTTTCGGTCAGCTCCCGGATTTTTGAAAAAACAGCCTCCGGCTGTCCCTCTACGATCGCAAGATCTGCCTTCGGCGCATAATGCTTGTACCGCATGCCCGGTGCCTTCGGCCGCACATGAATATTCTCGGACATGATACCAGGGTCAACTGTGACCTCTCCGATCACCTTCTCCAACATCTCCTGATTCAGAAAACCCGGACGCAAAATGACCGGATGTCCCTCACTGAAATCCACAATCGTAGACTCCAGACCGATATTCACCTGACCTCCGTCAATGATCATATCGATCTTGCTGCCGAGATCCTCCTCCACATGACTGGCGAGTGTCGGGCTCGGTCTTCCGGACGTATTCGCGCTCGGCGCGGCAACATATCCTCCTCCCTGGCGGATCATCTCCCTTGCAATGGCATTGTCCGGAAAACGAACCGCCACCGTATCCAGCCCTCCCGTTGTCTCATAGGGAACCAGATCGGTCTTCTGAAAAATCATGGTCAGCGGTCCCGGCCAGTATCTCTCTGCAAGTCTCCTTGCTCCCTCCGGGAACTCACGAACCAGCGGAAATAGATGCTCCAGATCTGCGATGTGTACAATCAGCGGATTGTCCGAGGGTCTTCCCTTCGCGGCATAGATCTTTCGGGAAGCCTCAGGATCCAGGGCATTTCCTCCAAGTCCGTAGACCGTCTCCGTCGGAAACGCGACAAGGCCTCCCTCTCTCAGAATTCTTCCCGCCTCACGAAGGGCATCCATATCCAGGTTATCTTCCGTCATCCTGACAATTTTTGCTTTTCCAGTCTGCATGGATCGGTTCACTTCCATCCTTTAATAATCATCTTCGCGAAGCGGCAGGTCACAGTTCTCCCCTATCTCCGGGCTTTCGTTCACAATATCCTGAATCGTCTTGTAGGAATTCATGAACTGCTTCTGCACGCGGTTGAAGATCTCGACAACATTTGCAAGCTCTTCCTGGACAGCTTCATACTTCTGTTTCCCCTCGCGGTTGATCTCATCAACTTCCTTCTGCACGCCCGCCAGAGTTTTCTGTGCCTCCACCTGCGCTTCGTCACGAATTTTCCTTGCTTCCGTCTCCGCCTCTGAGATTCTTCTCTGCTTCTCAGCCTCAGTCTCACGGTCAATCTGCTTTGCGCGGATCTTTGCCTCATAGATCAGGCTTCCGATTGTCTCATAATTATCGACATACGACTGATACTTCTCGCGGATGGTTTTCTCCATCTTGAGGATCTCCTGATCCCGCGCCTCCAGTGTCTCCTGAAGCTCCGCAATCTTTGCGTCCTTTTCACTGATCTCGTTATCCTTCGCTGCAAGGGCTTTCTTTGCATCCGCGAGATCCCGGATTATTTTGCTCTTTTCCTGATAGGCATTATCCTTTAATCGCTGAATCTCAGCCAGCACATCGTCCTTGTCGTACCCTCCAAATGCGGTAGTCTTGAACAATTCTTCATTTTCGGCCATAGCGGTTACCCCCTTTGATCGTATACTCCCGTAATCGAAACGAGATAAAACGCACTTCGCGGGTTTTATCTCGTCTTCGCAATGCCCGCCATAAGGCGATGAGCGCCCGGCTCACCGTAAGCGTAAGTAAAGTATAGCACAGCATCCCCGGATTTTAAATCTCGGATTCCATTCCGGCTTTTCTCCCTGCCCGTCCGCGATCTCTGCTCACTCGCTGTCTTTCAGATAACTGCTGATGATTTTCCAAACATCAGATCGCTCGTAGCCGAGCCTCCATTCCGCAACACCGGCAAGACCCGCCTTTCGGATCAGTTTCATCTTCTCTTCGATGGATTTTTCATCCTCCAGCCAGATGCTGTAGGTCTCATCACCCACGGTGACACTCCCCGTGTTCTGACCGCTTTCCGAATCCCATCTTGTCTGGATACCAAGAGACTTTACCCACTCGTCCGCCTCGTCCATACCAAGAGCCTCACTCGAAGGTGCCTCCCCGGACACCGTCGTCCAGCCCCTCGTGTAAAACGGGATCGCGTTGATCACCTGGTCAGCGGAAACCTCCGCAAGCGTATCCTCAATGCCCTGCTTTACAAAGGAGAGCGAGGCAACCGACCCCGCCTCGTCGGATCCCGCCGTGTGCTCGTCGTATCCCATGATAACAAGATAATCCACGGTTTTCGCCTGTTCGGCACGATTCAGATATGCTGTATATACCGGAACATAATTATCTACGGAGACAATCAGATCTTTCGCATGAGCGGCAACGGAGAGTTCCCGAAGAAACTGCAGATACTGCGGCGTGTTCTCTGCAGTAACCGTTTCAATATCGACATTGATTCCGTCCATTCCCGTGTCTTCCGCAGCCTGAATCAGCTGAGTGATCACGAGAGAACGGCTGTCACCGTCCATCAGTATGGTGCCGATGTCGGCCTTGCTTCCGCCCACGTCCTGCAGACATCCCCATACCTCAAGTCCTGCGTTATGCGCCATGTTCACATATTCCGCATTGGCGTAGGAAGTCAGCTTCCCCTTGTCATCGGAAAAGCTGAACCACGTCGGAGAAATCGTATTCAATCCCTCCGCATCCTTGGTCAGCTCGGTGAAAGAGCCCGTTCCATCATCATTCTCACTGCAATACTGCCAGGCGAGATTAATCTTCTGATCCGCGAACTTATGGTCAAAGATGAAGCGGGAGTCCGTGGTATGCTTGATCGTACCCTCAGGAGCTGTCTTCAGCTCCGACTTCAGAATATATCCGATAAATCCGTCACTCGTGGACACCTGACACCATTCATCCGCATTCCCAGTCAGAACAACGACGTCGCCTTCCTTCACGCTGGTCAGAACATCGCTCTTCGGACCGCCGCGGAAGCGGATCACATCATCTTTTGTCACCGTCTCTGCCGTAAGGTTCGTCCATTTGGTTCTTGCAACGACTCTCCACGGATCCTGATACACTTCAAGATCGATATCCGAATTCTCCCCGATACAGTCCGCAGAGATATACACGGTGTCTCCGTCCTTCAGAACCGCATTGCTCCCGTCATCAGGCGTCCAGGTTTTTGTGCCGTCCGGAAGAGTGAGCAGAAGCTTTCCGCTGCCGCTTTCCCAGAAAAATCCCGGATTCAGATAGTTCTCCACGGTATCATAATCTACATACACCTGATTGTTCTTTACCAGCCCCTTGGTCTCCAGAACGGCGTCATCCACAACCAGTGCCGCCTCCTTCCCGGATGTAAGACCAAAGTAGGAATCCAGATCCATCTGATCATAGGTAAAGGAATGCCGGTTATAGATAAATGCCGCAGTTCCGATAATCAATACTACAATGATACCAAAAATAACAGCAGGGAGAACAGAACGCTTTCCCCTCCTGCTTCTCTTTCGCGAATTCGACATAACAGACCTCTTGCGCCTCAAACGGACGTCTTTTTTTACAATATATTTCCGTGCCAGGCGAAAGGACCCTGCTGCTCATTCATCCATGCCCGCCTGCTCAGGCGCTGCGGCCGAAATCCGCTCTGTCACAATCGGACTTATTTTAACATGTTAAATGAGGCATGGCAAGGAGAGCACCTTCCTTGAACTACCCCAACTGACCGAAGTCAGTTGGGGATTCCGATGGGTCAGCCTTGCGGCTTCCCCATAAGAACCCTCGGTTTTACCAGCTACGAGGTATATGCATGCTCTTTTCGAAACAAAGAAACCGAAGCCTCCCGAATCTAATGGGACATGCTTTCGAAGTCCGCATAGAAGCGTCCGTCCCCGCACCAGAGAGTGACATACAACTGCCGAGGCCAAATGTCGGGGTACCGCTATACGGCGTGATCCCTTGCGGGATGTTAATGATTACTACGATAGAAAACGGCAGATACCGGTTTTCTCGAAACAATACCGTTTATGATTACAAAGCGGCTGTGTACCAGGCAGGACAGCTTTTATCGTTCTGCCGCAGCCAGTCTTTTAATTTTGTGACAGTGCCAAGGTCCGGAAGATCCAGGTAGAAAGCATGTGTCCGGATTCCGGACAGCTTCTTATACAACGCCACGTCTTTTTCTGCAGCATAATAAGGGCCGGTCTGCTTTTTGCTGTCGAGAAGGTGTCCGTACACATCAGGGATGATAAGCTCGTCCAGTCTTTCCAGAGCACGGAGTCCGATGCAGTAAGCCGCGGCGGTATGGACGGAGATTCCGTACTTTCGCATGAACAGCAGCTTTCCCCAGAAGCTCGTATAGGCCGGATCTACGTACAGGACAGAAAAACCTTTGCGGCTTCCCTGTGAATCCAGATGAAAGCGAAACTTTTGATAAGCAAAGGACGAAACGAGGAAGTTGGATCTTTTTACGCTGTATTTCATGGAAGCCCGTTTTGTGGTAAGATCCAGATTCTCAAATACCAGCGGTCTGCCGGTTTCCTTGTTGAGTACTGCCACCCGGGAGACTACGTCGCCTATGATCTGATTGCGTTGCGTCGATGACTTATGTTCCAGGTCAAATGGGATTTTCCCATAACGAAGCAGTTTACCGGAAGGATCCACTTCCACCCATGCCAGATGATCCACATTCAGGTCACAGGAGATGCATCCCTCGGACAGATCCGCCGACGCTTCATGATCCGGGAGATCAAAGTTGGCGGATACGATTAAATATTCCCGGCCGTTTCCATCTGTCATCCGTTTCATCCGATAGCTGACGGCCTGACGAAGGTCTTTGCTGCACTGGAAACACGCGCGCCATTCCGCCTCATACCGCGCAAGGTGAAACTTTGGAAAAACAACCGTTCCCATCCCTTTCGGAAGATCCCAGTGCAGGTTTCCCGTTTCATCCGGATGGACCAGATAATTCCCATAACGGCTGGTATGCCTTCCGGTTGCCTGCATGGTTCGATATCTTCTTCGATGGAACTCTCTGCGCCATGTGTCGTCGCATCCGACGGTATCCTTGGTTTTATAAAATGCCATGGATCCGAACAAAATACGATCCGGGTTGGACTTGCCAAGTTTTTCCAACTTACACTCCCTGCGTCGGAAAGCTGCCTGTACGTTGTGCAGCCGCGCATTGGTATTGCGGATCCGCTGTTCGACGAGACGTTCATATTCTTCCAGAGCGTAGACGTGTCTTCCACCGGGAAAAGCCGTCTGCCCGCTGATTTTCATCATACAGCCCTTATAGGGCCGTTTGAATTTCCCGGTCCTAACATATGACACAATCGTTTGTTTGATCGCCCGCAGTTTTGTCAGGCTTTCCGTCAGGGAGATGATCTTTCTCTTCCGGGCAGCCAGATCATCTTTGATCCTTGCGAGATACCACTTCCGGAATTCTCTTTGTGAGGATAAGAGACCGGTGACTTCCGCATAGAGAGAAGTGGAATAATAATCATTGATGCCGTACTCCTTCATCCATGCGCTGTAGGTTATCTTTTTCAATCCAAGGATATCTCCCTTGGATCCCGGGAGATATCGATTGGCGTATATTGCATTATACATTTGGATCTTGAAATCGTTATAGCAACAGATCGATTGGATACAGAGATCAAATGCGCCTGACGCTAATTCTTCTTTATAATACCTTGGCCCGTTGATCGTAACCTTCATGTTTTATCCTCACATAAGATTGATTCAAATGCTTATTTATGTTAGTATTATAGCATGCAGTGTGTAAAATATGAAACGCAACATTACATTTATTTTGGAGGCTCAAAGGCCATGGAATATACAAAGGGCGCGCATTCGGTTTACAGTATGACCTACCATGTTGTACTGGTTACAAAATACAGGAGACCTGTTATGACGGAAGAGATGCGCGCGGCTGCAAAAGAAAGGGTTGCGTATCTTCTCAAGCTGTATGACGGGCGGATGATTGAAATGAAAGGAGAGCCCGACCACCTGCATATTCTGTTCAGCGTTCCACCGGCAAAAGCACCGGCTGTAGTCATAGCAACACTGAAAACGCAGCTGTCCAAGTTTTTCAAAGCGGAATACCCCGAACAGGTGAAACGATATCTCTGGAAGGATGCTTTCTGGTCGTCTAGTTATTTCGTATCAACAACAGGCGGTGCTTCCACCCCGACGCTTGAAGCGTATATCCGTGACCAGGGAACGGAACATCACAAACGAAAGTATGTGTGGTCCGGCAAGTATGCCAAGAAAAGAAAAAGGGCCGATTCATCCCCGACCGACTAAGGTCGGATCGGGGCGTTCTCGGCAAAAAATAGGTAAAAAAAAACAGGAAACTGCTCTTCGTAAGCGTCAAACGAGATAAAACACGCTGCGCGAGTTTTATCTCGCTATCGCGACGCTCGCCGCACACGAATACTTCGCATTCGGCTGCGGCTCACTGTTCGCGTAAAAAAGAGCCCCCTCCGGATGCGCGGATACGGTCGGGTATCTCTCATCGTCAGAAACGCAGCCGGTGAGGCTCTTATGATAATCTGACGCATCACGGCCATTCAAATTGCCGAACTGCCATCTGTGCCATTCTGTATCAGTTATCTGTCATTCTTCCTGATTCGTTGTGAATCAGATTATAATTGAGCATTTTCTCTCCAGTCACCGGATCATAATAAAAATCCGGCATGTAACATCCCCCTTCATGAACGGCATTTGCCCTCGCATTTTCAATCAGGATCGGGTTACTGGGATGATTGTCCAGATAAAGCTTCCACCCCTTCTCCTCCCACTGGAAGAGCTCCGACTCCGATGAATTCATCATTGCTCCTTCATAATACATTCTGATTCCCCCTCCCAAAAAACGTCGAAATATTACTGTATAAGCTCTTCGAAAACGCAGACAGGATCGTCACGCGCGAAGCGTGTGTAAGAGACTGGATGCGATTTCGAAGGCAACAGGTATGAGGATGAAGCGCGAACGCGCGAAATCCGAATACCTGTAGGATTGCGAGAGTGCGAAGCACGGAGCAATCCGTAGCTTATACGTATAAAGCCGTCGTCAAGCGGGCAGTTTTGGGCATGCGAAGCATGCACAGAAAACTGCATGCTTGATCGACGCTAACATGTATGAGCATGGAGCGATGCGAAGCAACGCGAGAATGCGAATACATGTGGCAGCTGCGTGAGTTGCGAAGCAACGGAGCAGCTGGCTTTATACACATTGGCGCACCCCGCCTGCGGCACAACAACCACATTGCCCTACTGCCATCAGTACAGATCTTTCCTTCCCACGCATGAAATCACCGGGAACGGTACTCTCAGAGATTCCGGAATCAGCGGAATCTGCCGGGATTCCGCGTTCCGGCTCCAGCAATCCATCACTGGAAGGAAAGAAACTTTAAGTGATAAACTGCTAAAAAAATAGGATTCTTCCGTGATAAAACTATATTGAATGAAAAATGGGATTCTTCCGGATAAGAACAGACCTCTGCCGGGAGGCAGTATTGGAAGAACAGAAAATATGGAAGAATAAGAAATATAGAAGAAAGACATTTCAGATTACAACCAGAAATATCCGCATAAGCTCTGACGAACTACATAACAGACCGGTACATAAGGATCACCTCTTTTCCTCACGCCGCCGATGTATTTCATGTATGTATATTATACATAATGCAGGTATATTGCACAAGCAGAAATATCCGAACCACTTTACAATTTTTCAGAGTGTGGTATATACTGTGGCTGAAAGGAAGTGATGAGATGAAAATCGAAAAAATTAGCGATAATAAAATACGCTGTATTTTGACGAGCGAAGATCTTTCCAGCCGAAATATCCGGCTGAGCGAGCTCGCATACGGTTCCGACAAATCGCGCAAACTCTTTCAGGACATGATGAGAGAGGCACACTATGAAGTCGGTTTCGATTCCGGGAACTCTCCTCTGATGATCGAAGCGATCCCCACCTCTTCCGAAAGTCTGACTCTGATAATTACAAAGGTGGAAGACCCGGAGGAACTGGATACCAGATTTTCAAAATTTACCCAGCCGACTGCCTCCCTGGGTGACGGCCTTTTCTCTGATTCGACAGGGGGCGATGCGGCCACCCTTGCGGAACTCTTTGACCGGCTGTTCGAGGCGAGAAGGAAGGACACCGGTGACACCGGAAAATCCGTTGCAGCCAAAGATGCTGCAGGGAACAAAACAGACGCTTCTCCTGCCACAGAAACCGCGGACTCCAGACGCTCAAAGCTGAATGATATGCTTCCAAAAAAGCTCATACAGGTATTCCAGTTCCGGAGCCTGGACGACGTCATTTCAGCGTCCAAAGCGGTTCACAATTTCTACAGAGGATCAAATTCGCTCTACAAGACCGAGGCGGAGCAGAACAATTACGAGCTGATCCTGCATCAGTCCGGGATGTCTCCGGTGGATTTTTACCGGACCTGCAACATTCTGAGTGAATACGGCACATGCAGCACAGTGGATGAAGCCGGCGAAGCTTTTCTGCGGGAGCACGGCACTTCCCTGATTTCGTCAAATGCGCTGTACAGGCTTTCACAGCTTTGACAATGAGATAAAGGGACGGCAAAAGAGCTTCTGATCTGAGTTCAGATCAGAAGCTCTTTTGCTGTCTACATATCTTCACATTTTCAGAGGCGGCCGCCCCGCCCGTGTAAATAAATCCGTTTCACTTGTCCTGTGTGAGATAGCTGCGGATGTTCTGAATTGCTTCCTGCTCATCTGCGCCGTCAGCGGTTACAATCACATTCTCACCGTTATCCAGTCCCAATGTCATCATTCCCATGATGCTTTTCGCATTTACCTTCTTTGTACCGCTCTCAAGATAAATGCTGCTCTCATACTGACTTGCCACCTGAACCAGCATAGCGATCGGCCTGGTCTCAAGTCCGTTGGAAATCTGAATTGTAACATTATCTTTAATCATCCTGAAAATTGCCTCCTTGTTTCTCCCTCAGGTCCTCAGCAATGATACTGATCTTCCTTAATCTGTGGTTGACCCCTGACTTACCCACCGGAGAGCTGAGATGCTTTCCAAGCTCAGATAAAGTCGCTGTCGGATATTGTAACCTAATGTTAGCCATTTCGTCAAGTGCTTCCGGTAAATTGGACAGACCGATCCGCTCCTCGATCAGCCGTATATCCGCTATCTGCTTTGCCGATGCCGTGGCCGTCTTGTGGATATTTGCTGTCTCGCAGTTGACCTGACGGTTCACATTTCCCCGCACTCCGCGCACAATCCGGATATTCTCAAACTCAAGCAGAGAAGCGCTCGCGCCCATCATGCCCAGCAGATCAGAAATCTGCTGACTATCCTTCACATAGACAACCCTGTATTTTTTTCGCTGAACAACCCTTGCGTCAACCTCCAGCATCTCCAGGATATCCCGCACTCCCTCGGCCTGCTCCTCCGTGGTACATACGATTTCCAGGTGATATGACGTGTTCGGATCGCTGATCGAGCCACCGGCCAAAAAAGCGCCCCGGATAAATGCCCGCTTGCAGCAGGTCCTCTGAAGAATGACCTGCCGGCTGATCGGCACACTGTCAGAGATGCGTTCCCTCTCATCGAGAAAGCGCACCGCCTGCAGAATACGAACGGCGGTCTCCCTGTCTTCCACGATAATCTGGTACAGATCCGTCTTTTTTCTCCTCTTATCTTCCACTCTGACAAGCTCCGGACGGATGCGGAAGATTTTCTTCAGCAGCGACAGATATTTATCCGCGACATCCATGTGCTCCGTGCGGAAAACGATCTGATAATCATCTTCTTCCGTCGTCCTGACCGTCGCGCAGAAAATCAGAATCGCAGCAAGCTCGGCAATCTGACAGTGTCTGGCCGGACCAGCCTGGCCGATAAGTTCTTTTTTTACCTCTCCGGAAAAAGACATGATTTCATGATTTCCTTCTCGCGGCATCCTTATCGATGTCGCGGTGCTCAATTCGAAGTCCGTACTCGCCGGAGTGGTCGAGGCGGTGATACAGTTCCTCGGCAAGGGTAACCGAGCGATGCTTGCCGCCGGTGCATCCCACGGCGATTACAAGCTGCGTCTTCCCCTCCTCGATGTAATTCGGGATCAGAAACTGCACCATGTCCACCAGCTTTGCGATAAACTGCCTGGACACATCGTATTTCATGACAAAATCATGAACCTCGCGATCCTTTCCGGTCAGATGCTTCAACTCCGGAACATAGTATGGATTCGGCAAAAACCTTACATCAAAGACGAGATCTGAATCGGCCGGGATGCCGTACTTGAATCCAAAGGACAGGATCGTAACCATGAGACTCTTGAAATCTTCATCCTCAACAAAAATCTTCTCCAGTTCCGATCTCAGCTCTCTGGTGAGAAGCTGACTCGTGTCCAGAATATAATCTGCCGCCTTTTTCAGTTCTTCCAGCTGCTCCCTTTCCCTGGCGATCCCGGTCTCGACCCTGCCTCCCTTCGCGAGAGGATGGCTTCGCCTCGTCTCCTTATAGCGCTTGATCAATGTACTGTCATCTGCATCCAGGAACAGAATCTTGTAGCGAATTCCCTTCTCCCGGAGCCCGCGCAGCACATCGCGAACCTCCGTCAGGCTTCCGCTTCGGATATCGACTCCCATCGCTACCTTATGAATCCTGCCCTCTTCTCCGTCAACGGTAAGCTCGATCATTTTTCCGATCAGAAAGACGGGAAGATTATCAACACAGAAATATCCCATATCCTCGAGCATTTTCAGAGCGGTGGACTTCCCCGCTCCTGACATGCCGGTTACAAAAACAAGTTCCAGTTCATCCATCTGCCTTCATCCTTTCCGATCTGCAATTATCCAGATCTGATACGGTTCTCACACTGACCAAAGGCTCATAAGCTCCCAAATACGATTCCCGCACTGACCAAGGGCTCATGAGCTCTTAACCGCGGTTCCCGCACTGACCAAGGGCTCATGAGCTCCCAAATACGGTTCCCGCACTGACCAAAGGCTCATGAGCTCCCAAAACGGGATTTTGCCTTCATCCGGAGCTGATGTAAGAAAAAACAGCCCTCTGTTCTCAGTCCCGGAATCCCAGGAAACGGACCTCCGGCTCCAGATGCACCTGAAATTTATCCCAGACGCGCCTCTGAACCTGACCAATCAGTTCCCTCACGTCCTCTGCCGTCGCGTGATCACGATTGATCACAAAACCGCAGTGCTTCTCCGAAACCTGTGCGCCTCCTACCCGGAAACCGCACAGTCCTGCGTCCATGATCAGTTTTCCGGCAAAATATCCCTCCGGCCTTTTGAAGGTGCTGCCGGCACTCGGATACTCCAGTGGCTGTTTCGTTACGCGCGCATCCCGAAGTTCGTTCATCCTTGCGGTGATTTGCTCTCTGTCACCCTCTGTAAGCGAGACCTCCGCCTCCAGAACGATCCATCTCCGATCCATGATCCTGCTGTGACGATAACCGAGATCCAGATCCCCGACCGTGACAACGCGAACCTCCAGATTCTCATCAAGAACGGTCACAGATTTCAGAACATTCTTCATCTCTCCCCCGTAGGCCCCCGCATTCATCGTGCAGGCTCCCCCGAGCGTTCCCGGTATGCCGGATGCGAATTCCAGCCCAGCAAGCGAGTGATCTCTCGCCTCTGCCGCCAGTCTGGACAAAAGGATTCCCGCTTCCGCGTGGATTATACTTCCCTCTGTGTGGACGTGCTGCAGATTCTGATCAATCCGGATGATCACACCCCGGTATCCCTCATCGCTGACCAGAAGATTGCTCCCGTTGCCGATGATAAACCATGGAATCTCCTGACCCCGGCAGAATCTGACGGTTTCTGCCACCGCCTCGCCTGACGTCGGACAGACCATCAAATCCGCCGGGCCGCCGATCCGGAAGGTCGTATGCCGTGACATCGGTTCCTCGCGGAATGCGTTATCTGCGCCGACAATCCTCTGGATTTCAACTATTGCTTCATTATTCATGTGTGTGCGTATTCTCCCTTCAGCCTCCCCAGCCTGACTGATTGAGCCCGTTAGCTGCTCCTGCTGTTCCCACATCTGCTCCTGTATCTGTTCCGGCGGTATCACCATCTGCACCTGTACCCGTTCCGGCTGTTCCGGCGCCTGCTCCATTACCGGTTCCGTCTGTTCCCTCATCATCCGCTATACCGTCGCCGTCCGCGTCGGCGTATCCGTTGTTCTGCGTCCCTGCCGTGTCTGCCGCGCCGGCGGTGCCCGCAGTATTCTCTGCTGTACCTGCCGTATTCGCAGCCGCTCCGCTCTGTCCAGTGCCGGAACCGGGTGTCGTATAGGTTCCGCCAAGCTCGGTAATGGCATACTCCGCGTATTCCGCCCTCCGCGTGTCCGGATTCGCGTCGATGATCGCCTGATATTCAGCGATTGCCTTGTCCGTGTCCCCGTTTTTCGCGTAGGCCTGTGCAAGGAGATTCATTACCTCGTAGTTATCGGCAGCATCCGAGGAATCGGTCAGCGCCAGTGCCTTCTCAAGATACGAAACCGCATCTTTCCAGTTTTCCTGATAAAAAGCAGTCTGCCCCTGCGTCACATAGGAGCTGTATGCCTGGCTCTGAAGATCAGACTTAATTGAGTCATAGATCTCACTCGCCTCTGTTGAAAGCAGGGAATTGTCCACCTTTGCGAAAGCGTCTCCGGCAGACTCGTAATCCCCGTTCTGATAATCCACATACGCCTGAAGCAGATTGTCATAGGACTGCTCCGTCGACTGAAGATCGGCGACCTGATCCTTCGCTGAACTCACCGAGCTGGTTGAATCATCAACCTGCTGCTGAAGATCATTGATTTTGCTCTGCTGCGCGGCGATCGTCGTTGTATATTCCGTGATCCTGGAATTTGTCGACTCACTGAGGCTCTTCCGGACAGCCGGACCGACCACAAAGGCCGCTCCCGCGATGCCAATCAGAACACCAAACAGTACATTTACCAGTGTCAGATACGCCGGCCTCTCACGAAATGCAGCCTGCCTGACTGCGGCGTTCTGCTGCAGATCCTCGTCCGGATTCTCATTCTTCTTTCTGCCTCTTCTTCTGTCGCGGGTCCGAATGTCCATTGTCGTCGTTGTGCCCGTCGCCTCATCAATCTCCCTGAGGTAACGAAGCGCGGACGGATTGACCCTGTCGATGCGAAGCACCCGCTTCAGCATCCTTCGCGCGTGAGAATACTTTCCATCCTTGATCTCAATCAGTGCCAGAAGGAGATAAGCGCTGACGAGCTTCGGATTGCGGCTGACAATTTTTCGAAGCTCAACCGCCGCGATATCATCGTTTCCCTCCCGGCAGGATCTCAGCGCCTCATTGTACTGACGAATTGTCTGATTCAGCTGTTCCAGGTGCTTCGGATCCGACCGCAGATTCTGAATAAAGTAAGCAGCATCGTTTCCTGCAGGTCGGAGATTGGCGCTGATAACCCATTCACTCAGGGCGGAAACCGCCTCCCCTGTCTCATAATATACCAGCCCGAGAAGATTTCTGGCCTGGATATTATTCTTGTTAAACTGCAGGCTGATACGAAGCTTATCAACCGCGCCGGAAAGGTCACGGATCTGGGCCATATCAAGTCCCTGATTGTAATAGCTTCTCGACAGCTGCTCCGCTATATCTTGGCCGAAAACCATTCATGACTCCTTTTCTGTCTTCGAAGAATTCCTATGATTGAGTTCCAGTTCTCTGAGAAGATCGACAATGTCTGTCAGATCCTGATTTTTTATCGCATTCTCAACATTCTCCACATCAAGACTCGGCTTAAACTTTTTCAGTTCCTCGTCATAATCCAGCATACAGAACCTGCTCCTTTCGTGTGTGAACTCCGGCGTTTTCTCCTGTTTTACTTCGTCGCATCCAGGAAACCTTCCGTTTCTCCTTGCAGCGTTCAGATAAACCTTCCGTTCCTCTTTGCTCCGTTCGGATAAGCCCTCAGTTTCTCTTTGCCGCGTTCAGATAAACCCTCAGTTTCGCTTTTCAGCGTTCAGATAAGCCTTCAGTTCTCCCGCCAGATACAGCGAACCGACGCAGAACAGCATACCATCCTCCTTCAGGACAAGGGCCAGATCAAGAGCCCGCTCTGGTGAAGGCTCCGAGAAAACCGCCACCGCTCCATCATTCCGAAACAGCTCAGCAAGTTCATCCTCGGAAACTTCACGGCTGCCGGAGATCCGGGTCGTAATGACGCGGTCAGGGTGAATTCCCTCCACCAGTTCCCGGATCATGTCCTGGTATCTCTTGTCCCGGACACAGGAAAACAGCAGTGTGATCTCCTGATCCTTATGAAAATGTTCCACTGTTCTGACAAATTCGGCAATTCCGTCCGCATTGTGTGCGCCGTCAATGATGACATCCGGAAGCACCGTCTCCATCCGGCAGGGCCATTTCATCCGGTAAAGGCCTGTCGCCAGTTTTTCCTCCGGTATCCCATGTACCTTCTCCAGAAGTTTCATCGTGAAAAATGCGAGCGAGGCGTTCATCATCTGATACTCCGCGATCTGTGGAATTCTGAGGCGAACAGCAACAGTGTCATCCGGCGTGAAATCAAAAGTGACTCCTTCCTTCGTTGTACGCACCGCATGGTACATGGCAGGTGTCAGCTCATAGCAGGGCGCTCCAAGTTCCTCTGCGCGCTTCCGGATCACTTCGGAAGCTTCCCCATCATGTCCGTCAAAGATTACCGGTGCGCCCTCCTTGATAATCCCCGCCTTCTCAAAAGCGATCTCCGGGATTGTATCCCCGAGATACTCCGTGTGGTCCAGGCTGATCGATGTAATGATGGATGCGAGGGGATGCCGGATCACATTTGTCGCATCCAGCCTGCCTCCCATTCCGACCTCAAGGATCGTATAATCTACCTGTTTTTCCCGGAAAATCATAAGGCCCATCAGGAATAAGGTCTCAAAGTAGGTCGGATGAGTATCCCCCTCCGCCATGGTCAGCTTCACCGCTGCCATCACTTTGTCAAAAGCCTCTGTAAACAGATCATCACTCACCGTTTCTCCGTTGATCTGGTATCTCTCATTGATCCGGATCAGATGCGGAGAGGTGAAAAGTCCGACCTTATACCCACCCTCCATCAGCATAGAATTCAAATAGGCGCACACACTGCCCTTACCGTTTGTCCCGGCCACGTGTATAATCTTCATTCCCTCTTCCGGGTGTCCGAGCCTGTCCAGAATGCGTCGTGTGTGATCAAGAGACGTCTTGGTGGTAAATTTCGGGATGCTTTCAATATAATCTACTGTTTCATTGTATGTCAATTTTTGGTTGCCTCTCCCTTTTCAAGGTATAATGCGAGCGGTTTTTCATCCGTTTCCGACAGGATCTCATTCGAAGTATCACTCTTCTGGACAACACTGATCTCATCCGTGCCTTTCAGCTCTAGTCCCTGCGCAAGAAGCAGGCCGTTGCTGACACAGACCGTATCCTTCACTATGTCACCATTCACCGCAAGTCTGCTGGCCGCTGTGAAGTTCTGTCCATAAACGTAATAAAGCGGTTCCTCATTGGTTCCGGACTTCACGATCCGCTCCACACGAATCGGCTCAGTACCCATCTTCATATCGGTCGGTGCGAACGGGCTCGTTCCGTTATAGACGTACCTCTCTCCATACAGCATATCGTACTGCATAACCTCTAGATTGCTCTGGTAGAACCTGTCTCCACGCTCCGACTCATGGTATCTGACCAGAGTTCCGTCGTACAGCCCGAGTCTCTTCAGGACCTCGGCTCCGATCTGGTAGGCTGCCAGATTCTTGTTTTTCTTCTTCAGGCCCATGTTATCCCAGATGATATAGGGTGTTCGGTAAAGATTCCATCCCTTCACATCACTTTCCTTCAGTCCCATCGTCGGCAGATGATCTCCGTACATCACCAGAACAACCGGCTCATCAAAATTCTGAAGCGTATCCGTAAGCTCATGGACGAACTGATCCATCTCATGAATCTGCTCACAGTAATATTCCCACGAATAATCGTTCTGCTCTTTCTTCTCCGCTCCGGTCACAGTGATTTCCGGATCACTGATCACGGGCTCTGTCGGATAATCCCCGTGTCCCTGCACGGATACGGTGTATACATAGTCCGCTCCTTCCGTCGACTTCAGCGCCTTCATGATTTCCGCCGTCAGAATATGGTCCTTGACCCATCCGGTTTCCGTCACGTCGGTGATATCCGGCATGTATTCTTCGGAGGTGAAGGTGTCAAAGCCGAGATTCGGATAAACCGTGTTTCTCCCGTAAAAGGTCGCCTCATTATTATGAATGGCATGCGTACTGTATCCGACTCTCTTGAGATCGAAGGGAATACTCTCTACGGTTTCCTTTTTCAAGACCGTCTTGTAGGGATACTCACCGGCCCCAAAATAAGACAGGCTCATGCCGGTGATCGCCTCAAATTCTGTGTTTACAGTTCCGGCACCAACGACCGGCACCTTCAGCATACCGGAAGAGTATTTCTTCTGCAGCTTATGGAAATATGGGATCGGGTCCTCAGAAATCTTCAGACCTGTCACAGTCTCCGGATCAAAAAAGGACTCCAGCTGAAGAAAAACGAGATTGGTGTCCGCTGCTCCCTCCGTATCGGAATCGGGAAGCTTTTCATCCTCATCCTTCTCGATATAGCTGATCAGCTTCTCGGAATATCCGTTCGGCCGGTTCATTCCGGTATCAAAAACAGTGACCGAGAAGCAGTAAGGGAAGCCATAGTTCTGATACGACATGGCAAGGTTTCCGAAATAACTGGAAAGGATTCTTGTGTGGATACCCATCTCGGTAGCACCCGCAAAAAGGGCAATACTTGCGCCGACGATGACAACATCCACAAACCAGTTGCGTTTTCCCTGGTATTTCGGTGCCTTAAAGAAATAGCGGATCAGGAAGAAAATCCCTGCCGCCAGTCCGGCCATCATCAGGCCGAACAGAACCGGCGGAATATACTCCGTTACGACCTTCTTCGCGTCTGCGAGGAGCTTCAGATCCTGTCCCGTAAAAGGCGTGACGCGGTTTGACAGAATAATTCCGTTCGCCAGACTCAGTACAAACCAGAAGCCAGACACAAATACCCGCACCCAGACGCGCCTGCGGAACAGAAATGCCACCGACATCGTCGTAAAGATCAGAAACGCGTTGTACAGAAAGACAAGAGGACTTCCTGTCATGTATTTCCACGCGCCAATAAACGAACGCCTGGAGATCAGCTCCATGATAAAATAAAGGATGCAGCACCACAATGCCTGGAACGGCACCGAGAAACGGTTCATCAGACGGACCCAGTATTTCAGGTCCGCCCTCTTTTTCCTCCCGTTCAAACATTCTGTGTCATTCCCGTCGCAGTTATCCTTCTGTCCGAACACGATTCTCTTCATCTTTCTTTTTCTCCAGCTCCGTCTGCTCTCAGTTCTTCTCCAGCTGAGCCAGACGCTCTTCCACCTGAGCCATCATCTGTCTGTAATTTTCAAGCTTATCCCGCTCCTCCTGCACCTTCTTCTCCGGAGCCTTCTGAAGGAATTTTTCGTTTCCAAGCATTCCGTTCGAGCGGGCAATTTCCTTCGTCAGACGTTCTCTTTCCTTAGTCAGACGCTCTCTCTCCTTGTCGATATCGATCAGATCCGCAAACGGGATGTAAATCACCGCACCCGGTATGATCGCCGAAAAGGCATCGTCATCGATATTCTCCTTCGTCTTCTGAAGAGAAACGCTCTCCGCATGAGCAAGTGTTCCGAAGAACGACTCTGCCTCTCTGAACTTCTTCAGCACATCCTCCTCACCGGAAACGATGAAGACATTTGCCTTCTTGCTCGGCGGCACGTTATGAGAGCTGCGCACGTCACGAATTCTGCGAACCGCCTCCTTCATCAGCTCGACAGCTGACTCTTCCTCTTCAAAATGGTATTCTTCCCTATAGACCGGCCACGGAGAGATCATCACAGATTCCTCGTCCGGATTCAATGTACAGTAGATTTCTTCCGTGATGAACGGCATGAACGGATGCAGAAGCTTCAGCGCCTCCGAAAGAACGGTCTTCAGCGTCCAGAGAACCGGAAGCTTCTCGTCTTCGTTCTCACTGTAGAGCACCGGCTTGGACATCTCGATGTACCAGTCGCAGAACTCCTCCCAGATAAAATCATAGACCTTCTGAACCGCAATTCCAAGCTCATACTTGTCCATGTTCTCCGTGACATCCTTCGCGAGGGTATTCGCCTTCGAGAGAATCCACCGGGAAGCGTAATCCAGCCTTGCAGGATCCATTTCCTTCGGAACCTCCGTATCGCCGAGGTTCATCATGATAAATCTCGAAGCATTCCATACCTTGTTTGCAAAGTTCCGGCTCGCCTCAACCTTCTCCCAGTAGAAACGCATGTCATTACCCGGAGCGTTTCCGGTCATGAGCGTCAGACGCAGCGCGTCCGCGCCGTACTTGTCAATCACCTCGATCGGATCAATGCCGTTTCCAAGGGACTTGCTCATTTTTCTTCCCTGCGAATCACGGACAAGACCGTGAATCAGCACATGATGGAAGGGAACCTTCCCGGTCTGCTCAATTGCAGAAAACACCATCCGGATAACCCAGAAGAAGATGATGTCATACCCGGTCACCAGCACATCTGTCGGATAGAAATACTCCAGCTCCGGCGTCTTGTCCGGCCAGCCAAGCGTAGAGAACGGCCAGAGCGCGGACGAGAACCAGGTATCCAGCGTATCCTCCTCCTGACGGAAATGCGTTCCTCCGCACTTCGGGCATTTTGCAGGCGCTCCGCCGCGCTGTACAACCATTTCTCCGCAGTCCTCGCAGTAATAGGCCGGAATTCTGTGTCCCCACCACAGCTGCCGGGAGATACACCAGTCCTTGATGTTCTCCAGCCAGTGTGTATAGGTCTTGCCATAGCTCTCCGGAACGAACTGCAGATCGCCGCTGTTCAGCGCAGCCAGCGCAGCCTGTCCCATCTCCTTCATCCGGACAAACCACTGAGGCTTGACCATCGGCTCGACGGTTGTATGGCACCTGTCATGCGTACCTACAGAATGCGTGTGCGGAACGACCTTGACCAGAAGTCCCAGGTCCTCCAGATCCTTTACAATAGCCTTTCTCGCCACATAACGGTCCATACCCGCATATTTTCCGCACTTCTCATTCATGGTTGCATCATCATTCAGAATGTTGATTTCCTCGAGATTGTGACGTTTACCTACCTCGAAGTCATTCGGATCATGAGCGGGAGTGATCTTTACACAGCCGGTTCCAAATTCCTTATCCACATATTCATCCGCAATAACCGGAATCTCGCGATCAGTCAGCGGCAGCTTCAGCATCTTGCCGACCAGATCCTTATATCTCTCATCATCCGGATTTACGGCAACCGCGGTATCGCCCAGAAGCGTCTCCGGACGTGTCGTCGCGATCTCGACAAATCTTCCCTCTTCACCCACGATCGGATAATTGATGTGCCAGAAGAATCCGTCCTGATCCACATGTTCTACTTCTGCGTCTGACAGAGAGGTCTGACACTTCGGACACCAGTTAATGATACGGCTTCCCTTATAGATCCAGCCCTTCTCATAAAGGCGACAGAAAACCTCCTCAACCGCTTTTGAGCAGCCCTCATCCATCGTAAAGCGTTCTCTCTCCCAGTCAGCGGAGGATCCGAGCTTACGCAGCTGTTTCATGATCCGACTTCCATAGTTATCCTTCCACTGCCAGCAGTATTTCAGGAATTCCTCGCGGCCGATCTCGCGTTTGTCAATGCCCTTATCCTTCAGCATATTTGTGACCTTTACCTCGGTCGCAATGGCCGCGTGGTCGGTACCCGGCTGCCAGAGTGCCTCATATCCCTGCATTCTCTTGTAGCGGATCAGGATGTCCTGCATCGTATTGTCCAGTGCATGTCCCATGTGCAGCTGACCGGTTACATTTGGCGGCGGCATAACGATGGTGAACGGTTTTTTGTCCGGGTTCACCTTCGCGTGAAAATATCCCTTGTCCATCCAGTTCTGGTAAATACGGTCCTCAATGCCCTTCGGATCGTAGGTTTTGGCAAGTTCCTTACTCATGAAAAAAATCCTCCTCTGCCTTTTGGAAAAGCGAAAAAATAAAAGCCCCCTGCACACATCGTGCAAAGGGCGATCATATCGCGGTACCACCTTGCTTCACATATGTATCCGCGAAAGCAGAATCATATATGCCTCATTCTATCCGTTAACGGGGATCAGGCGGGAATCCCTGGCGACATGACGGAATGCTTTTCCGCGTCCTCAGGATTCCGACTCAGAAGCTACCTTCCGCACAGGGAAAACCCGGACCTCTCTCAGCAGCTGAAGTCCTCTCTGTCGGTGCCGTTGTGCGTACTCCTCTTCGTCACAGTCTTTTCATATTTAACGTTAATCATAATAAGGAAGTTTTCTTTTGTCAAGCGGATCCTGACCGCCCATAAACGCACAAAAAAAACGCCCTTGCAAAGGCGTATTGTCATCTCAACCCGGTATCCTCAGTTTTCTCTGCTGCAGGAGGCAAAAGCTCCGAAACGAGGTCTCGGCCGGAATCTGTTATCTCATCTCTGTCTTGTCTGTCACAAGAGGGGCGGGAACTCCAGAACAGCTTCTGTTCTGCGGAAAATCGTCAGCCATCTGTTGCGGAGGAAATGGTACGATAAAACATTGGCGTGCTCTGAAGAATCTCACCCTGCCGTAAAACCATGCATAAATCCTGCTCAAGGTCTCTGGCGGAGTGATTACTCGTTCAGACATTCCATATCTTCATAAAATGAAAGCTTTGCTCGGAAGCTTTAACCTATAACCTCTCAGGCAGGTTTCCTGACTCACGGATCAACGTTTCATGCGCCTTCTCATATGTGCGGACATACAATGGCATTCGCATCTCGCTCCCCGTATACAGTGACCGGATCGTCCAGGCCTTCCACCTGGTTCCCTCTCAGACCCCTTCTGAGGTCTCACCTGAAAAGCTGATATAGAATTTATACACGACAATTATCATATGACAGATCGTTACGATTGTCAAGGCCCGAATGAAACGTTTCGCATCTGTCTGATTAAAACTTTTCGCATTTGCGGTTCACACATTCATGATTATTCATGACTGACGGGTAAGGAATTAACAATCCGGTTGCCATTCACCCTTTAAAAGCATTGTGACCCGCTGCAGTTTCCGTGCCGCCGGCATCTTCAGTGTCTCTGCGACATGTCCGAATAAACCTCACAAAAGCGTCCCATGAAAGAAGGCTCCTCGTGACCCGCCTTCAGGTGTGAGATATCTCCGATCCTCAGCGCGCGGAAGATCGCCGTACAAGATTCTCTTTCCTCCGTCACGAGCTCCGTCACAGATGAAGGCTGCATGCAAAGGAAATGCCAGGGAATGAACGGCGAACAGTTCCACAGATGTGACAGCAGTACGCAGCTGACCCCGAAGTGGCAGAATAGCGCCACGGTCTTTCTCGATTCTTTACTCACATGGTAGCAGCCGTTTTCTCTCCGGTATCCGTATCCTTCAAGCAGACGATCCAGCTCCCCGGTCACCCAGTCGTAGACCTCCGTCATATTGCTGTTCTGCGCCACAAGAGTCTCCCTCCATTTTTCGGGATCCAGATAAGCCGGATCCTGCATCAGTGACGAAGGAAGCATGTCCCACGGAATTCCACGCGCAAGAGTCCCGTCTTCCAGTTTCCGCGCGTCCGGATATGCTTTCCTGAGTACATCCGAATAGTTGATATCCATCCTGCACTCAAATTCATGCAGCCATTCCATTGTTTTTCCATTTTCCCCAAGCTTTTCCAGAGTATATGAGGCAGTTTTCTGTGCCCTGCCCATGGGGGACATATAAATATCATCAATCTCTTCTCCGGCAAGAAGATCGGCCAGAAGTTCCGCCTCCCGGTCTCCCTTTTCCGTCAGCGTATCATGTACATAATCCGGGTCACCATGTCTGATCAGTAATAATCTCATATGAAATTCCTATCTTCCTTCTCTTAAGGATAACGATTAAGCACCTCAATTTCGAGTCAGCACCTCAATCTCTAGAACGTATTCTTCTCTCGATATCAGAAGTCCCGGGCTCTTCGGCTCCCGGGCTCCTCATAATGATTTTGCAAGCGAACGATGCTCATTTTGAAGGAAAAACAGCATCCTGTCAAGACCGGAAAGGCCGGATAAATGCACTGGCAAAACCACTCACGCATCCGAAAACAGCGGGACTGCATGCACAGCCCCGCCGCTCTACCTCTTACAAGCCGCGTCTTCACGGTATTCTCGTTCAGTCTGAGTACTTCCGCAATTTCACGAATCATCAGTTCATCCGCATAATAAAGTGTAAGAATCATCCCATATTTCTCATCGACTCCCTGTATCAGTTCCCTAAACGAATCCCCTTCATTTTCCTCCCAGTTCTACATTTCTGTTTTCTCGGGAATTTCTCCACTTCTGTCGTAGTGGGCCTGATCCCGGATAATCGCGTAACAATGATTCAGGAGGATTCGAATCATCCAGGTACGAAAAACCGCCGGATTCTTCAGCGTGTATATTTTTTCGAAGCACGTCAGAATGGTCTCCGCGACCGCATCCGATGCATCCTCATTATTCCGCAGAACCGACCAGGCTGTCTTATACATGATCTGCGTATTCTGATCCATCAGTTCAAGAAACGCATCTGTATCTCCATTTATTGCTCTTCTAACCAGTTGTTCCAAATGAAAGCTCCTTTAGAATATATGTCTTCCCGAAATCATATCGCCGTTTCCAAGGGCCTCTTTTCCGGCGTTGAACGTTCCTCTTTCCTTTCGGTCTTCCTGAATATCCATTCATATATTAGATGAAAAGAGCGCAGAAATAGTTTCAAAAAAGCCGCCTATTAACGCGTCAACAAATTTCTCATAGTTTAAACGAGCTGGAATTTATAATCGTCCACCTTGCTCTTCGTCCTGTGTTTTTCTTTTTCACTCCTGCAATTGCATGGGAAGAAATAGCAGATCATGTATAATAATTTCAACCGTAAATTTCTGATGAATCAGAAGAATCCTTATCCCATACACTCGATAAATAATCCGTTCTGCCGGGTTTCATCCGCTAAAAAAAGGACCTCCACTCACAATGATTGGAAGTCCTTTTCATGATTTTATCATTTATCCGGCTCTATGGCCGGATTTCTCGCTCAATTTTACATCTTTTGTCATGTCCGAACAACAGTGCCGTGCATAGACATGCGTTTCCTTGCTTCGCCTGCTTTTCAGCTGCGTTTGCTCTGAACCTCGTCCCAGTATCTTGCAACCTCAGCAGAGTATTCCTTACCCTCCTGCGGGGCGCCGCAAACCTCGTTGTAGTATGCCCAGATATCGCCGAACGGAAGCATCTTGTCCGCCTCCTGGTCGATCATCAGCTGTGTGAAGTTGCCCGCGTTCTGAAGTTCCTTCAGATGCTCATTCGGCAGGCACAGCGCATTTAGCAGGCACTTCTGCCAGGTACGGAAGCCGACTGCCCATGCGGATACACGGTTGATCGAAGCATCAAAATAGTCGAGCGCCATATGCACACGATCAAGCGCGTCATTGCGTACGATCTCCTTCGCCATCTCCTTCGGCTCATCATCAAAGAGAACGACATGATCCGAATCCCAGCGAACCGGGCGGGTGATATGCAGAGCAATCTCCGGGAAGAAGGTGAGAAGCGCCGGAATCTTATCGGATACAACCTCCGTCGGATGATAATGGCCGTTATCCATCAGCGGAATCAGCTTGTCCTTATTGAATGCGGCATAGGTCAGCGCAAACTCAGAGGATCCGGAAGTGAATGACTCAACACCAATTCCGAACACCTTGGACTCCAGGCACGGCTTTACCTTGTTGAAATCATACGGCTCAGAAAGGATCTGGTCAACGGAATCCTTGTACCGCATTCTCGGGCCCATCCGGTCTGCGGGAACATCCTTCAGTCCGTCTCCGGTCCAGATATTCATCACACACACCTCACCGGTCTGCTCCGCGAAGTAGTTTGCGATCCGGATACATGCTTTTCCGTGCTCAATCCAGAACTTGCGGACATCCTCATCCGCGCTGGACAGGTTCATTCCGTCAGCGCCTGCACACGGATGAGAGAAGAAGGTCGGATTGAAGTCAATTCCCATGTGATGCTTCTTTGCGAAGTCCACCCATTTCTGGAAATGCTTCGGTTCGATCTTGTCGCGGTCCACCTTCTGACCCTTTTCAAAGATCGCGTAGCTGGCATGAAGGTTCAGTTTTACCTTTCCGGGAACAAGCTTAATCACCTCTTCAATGTCGGCCATCAGCTCCTCCGGAGTTCTGGCGATGCCCGGATAGTTACCGGTCGTCTGGATTCCTCCGGTCAGCTGGCCGTCTGAATCGAAGCCGTGAACATCATCTCCCTGCCAGCAATGCAGGGAAACCGGAATATCCTTCAGCTTCTCAATGGCAGCGTCTGTGTCGATTCCAAGCGCTGCATACTGTTCCTTCGCAATCTCGTAGCGTTCCTTTACGGTTGTCATCTCTGTTCCTCCCATTTATTCACCATTACAGATCATCTATTTTCACGGATCGATTCTTGCCGTGAGTCTTCGATCATCGTGAATCATTAATTACCATGTGTCATTTATTATCACCGGTCATTTCCCGGTGATGTGCTATGCGGCCGGCGGCTGTGGCGCAATTCAGAACCGGTACTGCGGCATACCGCTGAAATTCAGCCGGAAATCAGCTCTCCATCAGAGCTGTAAACCTTGATGCCGAAGGACTCGTGGATGTTCTCGCGGGCCTCTTCTACAGAATGGAAGACTCCGGTCGCGAGCATCTGTGCCGTGATATTGCCGATAGCGGTTCCTTCATTCGGACCTGCGTGTACCTCTTTGCCGGTTGCCTTTGCGGTCAGACGGTTCAGATAATCAACATTACAGCCTCCTCCGACAATATGAATTCTCGAGTAGCTTCTGCCGTTTGCTTCCTCCAGCTCTCTCTCCGTCTTCGCGTAGCACTCCGCGAGAGATGTATAGATCAGCGTCGCGAGCTGTCCGAAATTCTCCGGTACCTTCTGTCCGCTCTCCTCACAGGCTTTCTTGATCTCGCCGATCATGCTGTCCGGGGAAAGGAATCTCTCGTCATTCGCGTCCACCCGCGACGGAAAGTCCTTCTCCGCCTCCGCCATCTCTACAATCTGCGGGAAACTGTATTTGTCATTCACCTCATGCCGAGCCGAATTGATCATCCACAGACCCATGATGTTCTTCAGATAACGGAATCTGTGATCATAGCCGCCCTCGTTTGTAAAGTTCAGTGCACAGCTCTTTGCCGAGGTATCGGCGGTTTTGCGCTCCACGCCCATAAGCGACCAGGTTCCGGAGCTGATGTACACAAAATCATCGTCATTTGCCGGCACTGAGAGAACCGCAGAACCCGTGTCATGCGTACAGGGCACAACGACCTCGAAGTCGTAACCGATCTCCTCCGCGAGCTCCGGACGGATATGTCCCAGCTTTGTGCCGGGCATCACAAGTTTCTGGAAGATCCGGCGCGGATATCCGAGCCTGTCAATCAGCTCCCAGTCGTACTCACAGGAAGCCGCGTTGATCAGCTGTCCCGTGGTAGCCTCCGTGTACTCATTCACCTTCTGTCCGGTAAGAAGGAAATGGAAATAGTCGGGCACATACAGGAGCGTCTCCGCCTTATCCAGGTACTCCGGATGCTTCGTCTTCACCGCCATGAGCTGATAAATCGTATTGAAAATCGCCTTCTGAATACCGGTGCGGGCATACAGATCCTCAAGCGAGATGATCTTATATACCTCGTCATCCATGCCGTCTGTCCGGTGGTCGCGGTATCCGACCGTGTTGCCCACAACGTTGTCATCCTTGTCCAAAAGGACAAAATCAACGCCCCAGGTATCCACACCCACGTAGCTTGGCATCTTCCCGATTTCTTTACACTTCTTCAGTGCAATCTTGACTTCACGGAAAATCCGGTCAAATTCCCAGCAGAGTTCCCCGTCCTTCTTTACCATGCCATTCTCAAAACGGTGAACCTCCTGCAGCTGAAACTTTCCGTCCTCGATCCATCCGAGCATCATGCGTCCGCTGGATGCTCCGAAGTCCAATGCCCCATAATACGTCATAAAAAACCCTCCTTACACGCGCGTGATAAAATTACCCGATGTTTATCTTATTTATCTCGAGATTTTCCTTACATCCGACACCCCTGTGTCTTGCTGTTCCTCATTATAACAAAAGCGAAACGTTTTGAGTAGAACCAGGTTTGACAAAAAAAGGGTCCTCTTTTGCAACATAATCACAACAAATCGGTACAAAACCCTCGCAATTATACATTCTGTTTCTGTGAAGCCCACAGTCATATTGCGAAAAAAGCCTTTCCGAAAACAATGCCGCGTAACGAGATAAAACACGCTGCGCGAGTTTTATC
Source organism: Bilifractor sp. LCP19S3_H10 (assembly GCF_052119185.1). NCBI lineage: Bacteria > Bacillati > Bacillota > Clostridia > Lachnospirales > Lachnospiraceae > Bilifractor > Bilifractor sp. LCP19S3_H10. The sequence continues at coordinate 157,303 of NZ_JBQKFT010000005.1, read as the reverse complement.
TCGCTATCGCGACGCTCGCCGCACACGAATACTTCGCATTCGGCTGCGGCTCACTGTTCGCGTAAAAAAACCTGTGAAAAGTCCCGGGTATCCCGAAATCTTTCACAGGTTCTTTCAGCTATTCTTCTTTTGTGAGGTGGGAACATACTCCCGTTTACCACTTCGACCCCTGTGCCGTATTCCCTGCTCCGGCTTTGCAGTACTGAGCCCCAAGGTTCCGCCTCGCAATCACCGCCCCCGAATATCCCTGCTCCGGCTTCAATATGCCGGGACCGGTCAGGTCCGGATCATTTCATTCAATACTCTCCTGCTCCTCAGCGGACGGTCGAGAATCCGGTCTGTCTGGCGGTTCAGCGCATTTTCCAGTTCCTTCAGCACCTCCGGCTTCACCTCAAAGGTATACAGCTTTGTCAGAGGAGCGCTCATGACATAGCGGACTACATACAGCGCGGACGGACTCATCAGAGCAGGATCCGGCGCATATTCACCATTTATCGTCATGATCCGGATCTCAAAGATCCGTCTTACCAGCCGGTTGTCCAGGTGCGGATTCAGGATCGCCTTCATGGTCAGATACAGAAGATTCAGCATGTCAGTACCGTCGATGCCCTCTCTGCCGTAGTAATCCGCAAAATCAAGGAAGTAATACCCGTAATACACCCCCGGCTGTTCAAAGGCCAGCTCGGTGAAGTATTCCCGGATTGAAGCGGAGATCAGGCTGTAGGAATTTCTTCCTTCGATCAGCGTGAAGCTTCCGAAGGCAAAGGGATTGGACAGTGCCATGAGCGTGCTTCCCGGCCGTCGAGCGCCTCTCGCAAAACAGCTGATTCTGCCAAGCTCTCTCGTCAGAATCACAAGTCTTTTATCGTTCTCTCCGATCGGCATCGCCGACAAAACCATTCCAGATACATTGATCTGTTCATTCATATCTCTCAGCTCAGAATACTAAATCTGTTCACACCTAACGAGAGGCATGGATTTCAAGAAACACCGCCGTCTACTCCCTGAGCTCCTTCTTGTCGTAGCCGTAATTTTTGACGAGAATATCACTTTCTCTCCAGTCCTTCCGTACCTTGACCCAGAGCTTCAGATTAACCTTGCCGCCGAGCATCGTCTCGATTTCTTTCCGTGCCTCGGTTCCGATCTTTTTCAGCATGGCGCCGTTTTTTCCAATAATGATACCCTTGTGGGATTCTCTCTCGCAGATGATCGTTGCCTCAATATCTGTAATCGAACCATCCGGACGCTCCCGCATCTTGTCGATGACCACAGCGATCCCGTGCGGTATCTCCTCTCCCAGAGACCGGAGTGCCTTCTCGCGGATCATCTCCGAGGCGATCTGCCGCACCGGCTGATCCGTAATGGTTTCTTCCGAAAAGAAACGCGGCCCGTAAGGGAGCACCCGGAAAAGACTGTCGATCAGCGCCTCCAGATTTCTGCTGTGAAGCGCAGACACACAGACAATGTCCTCGAACCGGGTAATATTCCGGTATGCTTCCATCGTGCTCTGTACGATATCCTTTTTGACCTTGTCAATCTTATTGATAACAAGGATAATCGGAAGACCGGAGCGGTCGAGCATCTTTGCTATGTGCTGTTCCGCAGCGCCGATGTAATCGCCGGGTTCAATGAGCCACATCACAGCGTCCACGTCCTTCAGGGATCTCTCCGCCGCGTAAACCATGTATTCCCCCAGCTTGTTCTTCGCCTTGTGAATTCCGGGCGTATCAAGAAATACAATCTGACCGCGCTCGCTGTTGTAGATTGTCTGAATCCGGTTCCGGGTTGTCTGCGGCTTCCGTGAAGTTATCGCAATCTTCTGTCCGATCAGATGATTCATCAGCGTAGATTTTCCCACATTCGGTCTTCCAATTAATGCGACAAATCCCGATTTGATCGCCCCGGTTCCAGTCCCCATTCCTGCTTCCATACCTTTTCTCCCTGTCCTGTCTCAGGTAAGGCTTTCAATCTTCCTGAAGAGATCTGCGTGTTTATCCACGGAGCTTTCACTGCCGATCACACAGATATTGTGCGCGGCAAGAACCGATGCGACCGGATCTGCAAGATCCCGGATATTCTCTGCTTCCGCGTCCAGAACCTCATCTCTTTCCTGCTGAAAATCTTTCTCTGTCAGGCCTGCGAACCAGCAGTTCAGCGCAAAGCTTCCCCTGGAAGAAGCTGTCATCGGTGTATCCATCTCACTGATTGTACCGATGATGTACTTCGTCATTGCCTTTTCATCCGCGTCAAACTTTCTGAGATACTCCGGCAGACCGGCATATACGTCCAGTGTGTTCTTCAGATGAGGGTCCCTGTACGATACCAGATAACTGTCGCCGGAACGTTTGAAGCTGCTCATGCAGCCGTAAGCTCCGCCGAGTACCCTCAGATTCATCCACAGATAATCGTAATTCAGAATCATTCGAAGAATCCGGAAGGCTCCGGTATATTCATATCCGTCTTTCCGGTAATTGCCTGCCTGGGCCACAAACTGCACCTGTCCGGAGGTCTTGAATCCCTCATTCTTCTGCTCCGGCTTCCAGTCAAAGCTTCCTTCCTCGAAGGGATCTGTGCAGAGATTCTCCTCAAGCGAAAGAATTTCCTCTTCGATACCGTCAAATCCGTCTTCCTCGGCTGTCACGCTGACCGTCAGATTCTCAGGACGGAATACGATCTTCATGAGCTTCTGAAGGTTTTCGATCAGGTTATCCGCCTTCTCTTCAAAATGCTCATCCAGATCCTTTACCAGACGGAACTGATCAATTCCCGTTGTTTTCTCTGTCCACGCGGAAAGAAGAGACTGGTAGGACAGTGCACGCTTCGCCGCGGAAGTATGACCTGCGGCAGGGATTGCCTGCTCCATTCCTGCTCTTGTACTTGCAAGAATCTCATGAAGTCTCTTTTTGTCATTGAATTTCGATGTCTTCAGGATCTCCTGAATCATCTCGAAGACAAAATCTTTCTCACTGTAGAGATATTTTGCCTTTACCCCGAACATGCGATAGCCCTTGGAATCATCCAGCCCCTTCTCCGTCGGAAGAACCTGCAGACCGAAGTTGATTCCGCCGGTCCTTGCGTTGATTTCATGGAACAGCCTGCCGTAGGTATAGTGCTCCGTATCCACGACTCCGAGCATATTCTTCAAAATTCCGAGATAAGGAACCAGTTCATCCGGAACCTTCGCTGTATCAAACAGCAGCGTCAGATACGCGATTCCGTTTGTAAAATAATGATGTCTCAGATATGTGGTGTCGTTGACACGAATTTGTTCCGTGTCCGGATGAAGCGGTGTCTTCCGGTCGATATCCTTTCTGGAAAGCATCGGAAGCGAATTCAAAGCCTCCTCGGAATCCTCTGATTCCTGATATTCTTTTAACGCCTTCGTCCCGGCAACCATCGCATCCAACTCCTCATCTGAGAGCGATGCCTTATATGCTGCGAGCTTCTCCGCCGCAGCCTTCTCTCTGCGGGCAGCCAGACCTTTCTCCGGCTTCAGCGTCACAACCGCGGCATGATTGTTTGACAGGAGATACCTGCGAATCAGATTCTCAAAATAGCCCGTGCCATTTCGTTTCTTGAGTTCTTCAAAAGCATCCAGCTCCTTCAGGTATTCAAAAGGCTTCCCCTCGTCATAGAGCCAGCTGTCAAAAAGATCCATACCGTAGATCAGGCCCTTCGGGAACTGCGCATAATCTGCCTCCCGGAAACGAAACTCGAAATAATTGATTCCCGAGGCAATAGCGAGTGTGTCCAGCCCCTCCTCCGCCAGCTTCTCCAGCGTGTCATGCACGACAGACAGAAATCTGTCCTTGTCCTCCGCATTTGCGTTCTTCGCAATCACGGAAAAGAACGGCTGAAGAATTCCGTCGTTGTAGGCACCTTCCACATCTCTTCCGATTCCCGCGTCCAGCAGTGCCTGCTTGACCGGAGCTCCCGGTGCGTCCAGAAGTACATACTCCAGAACCGAGAAAGCAATATTCAGCGTAACATCCGAATAATCCCCTACCACCGTGTTGACAGACAGATACGTATTGTCCCTCTCAGGCTCACTGTCCAGAACCGGGTAACTCATCGTGACATCCTTTACCTCAGAGAACGGTTTCTGCATCGGAATCTCAGACTCAACTGGTATACGATCAAAACGGCTCAGATACTCCCGGTCCAGCCACTCCAGTTTCTCCTCCATGTCCATATTTCCATAGAGATAAATATAGCAGTTGGAAGGGTGATAATACTTTCTGTGGAAATCCAGAAACTCCTCATACGTCAGATCCGGAATTACCTCCGGATCTCCGCCGGATTCCACGCCATAGGGAGTATCCGGAAACAGAGCATTGAAGACGGCGCGGTCAAGCACCTCGTCCGCCGATGAAAAAACGCCCTTCATCTCGTTGTAAACGACGCCGTTGTAGGTCAGAGGATCCTCTCGGTTCTCAAGCTGATAATGCCAGCCCTCCTGACGGAAAATCTTCTCATTTTTATAGATATTTGGAAAAAACACAGCATCCAGATATACATCCATCAGATTCTGAAAATCCGTGTCATTACAGCTGGCCACCGGAAACATCGTCTTGTCCGGATAGGTCAGTGCATTCAGGAATGTATTCAGAGATCCCTTTACCAGTTCTACAAAAGGATCCTTCAGCGGAAACTTTCTGGATCCGCACAATACGGTATGTTCAATAATATGCGCGACTCCCGTCGAATTTTTCGGCGGAGTCCGGAAGGCGATGTTGAACACCTTATTCTCATCATCGTTAGAAAGGAGCGCAATCCTGGCGCCGCTCTTCCTGTGACGGAGAAGCTTTCCCTCAGCGTGCACGTCTTTGATATATTCTTCACTGATTAATTCATACTTGTCTGTCATACGCAGCTTCACTCTCCTGATTTCTCATTTCTACATCGTTCTCCCCGGAACCGGACGAAAACGAGTGCCTCCTGCTGTCCGATCTCCGTGCCCGGGCGGAAACGAACGCTTCCCGCTGTCCGATCTCCGTGGCCGTACGTCTGTCAGCGGCCGTTGCCTTCCCCGTAACGCTCAGCCATCTGTCTGAGCTGGTCCGCAGTAAGTACAAGGTTAAATCCCGCCGGATTAAAGACAAATCCCTCGGATTCCTTTACCAGAAAATTATGAATCCGGTCATAGGTGATCGGTGTCAGTTCAAGCTTCACGCCCTTGTTCCTCTGATTGAACTTCTGAACCTCGCCAAAATCCGTGTAAACCGGCTGAAAGGTCTTCCCCGCCTTTGTCTTGACAAGCGGAACCTTCACCTTCTGGTTCTTGTCCTTCGGGTCCCATTTTCCCTCAATCTCGCTGACATCAAACGAGATGATAAACCGGGAACGAAACAGATTGTGCGCCATCTCCTCTTCAAGGTCGTGCAGATGCTTCTTCTCCTCCTGATTACGTTCAACCGGTCTGGTAAGCTCCTGCATGAAATACAGTGCCGTCAGCTGAAGTTCCGGATTCGCCCTCGGAATCTTATCATTCCGCAGCGCATCAATATCCGGTTTCTCCACCAGATCCGTGAGCTGAATCCGGATCGGAGCGCCCTCCTCCTGATACATCACGGCATTGATGCCGTACAGATAAAGCGTCCGCAGGAACGGAAGAATCATCCCCCGTTCAACCTTCACTGCCTGCAGCAGATATTTGTCCAGGGTGTATGGATGCGCAAAGGTCTGTGTCATTTCCTTCGTAGTAAAAATATAGATCTGATCATCGAATGTCTCCGGATCGCACTCCACAAAAGGGCAATGCGTAAGTGCCGAATACAGGACATAGATGCTCTCATTCTTCTCGATTTTTTTTAACATAAAACTCTTATCAATTATTGCCATGTCAGTTCCTTACCGCACAGCTTTCCTGTGCCTGAATGATGAATAAATATAGTAACGTCCCTTTCGGGACCGGGATTTTTGTCACTGCAAACCACGCCTGCAAAGCGCGGACTTCCGCACACTATGCGATGTGGATCATCGCCTTCGACGCTGTAATATACTATATCATATTGTAAATCCACGCGCAACGAACCGAAATTTTAAAGGTTTGATCCGTGAATTCTTCGTTTTATATGCCAGGACCAATAAGAAAAAGATGCTGTAATCGAGACCTTTTCCCTGCTCAATTATATAATTGGTGAAGGATCCTGCAGAAGGAGCATGAAACTCAATGAGTGTGAGCGGATGTGATCTTTTTCCGCCTCAACTAATGATATGCCGAGCATCTGGAAATCATACAAAAAAAGAAACCCGGGGCAGATTTCTCTGCGCCGGGCGTATTACACGTTTGAACTCTATATATCCGACCGGATCTGTGATCCGGGAGCAGGGCCGCGGCATAGCCGGGTCCTGCATTTATTTTATCAAAATTTTACTGCTCTGCCGGTCCGTACAGCTTGATGAGCTTGTTGAGGTATGTATATCTCTCAGCAGACTCCTCTTTCTGTTTGCTCTGCAGTCTCTCAGCCTTCGCCGGGTTCGCACGCTTCAGAGAATTGTAACGTACCTCACCATCCAGGAAATCCTGATAGATATCTGCCTGCGGAGCCTTGGAATCCAGAGTAAATGCAGGCTTATCTGTTCCAAGCAGTGCCGGGTTGTAACGGAACAGATGCCAGTATCCGGACTTAACCGCAAGCTCTTCCTCGGTCATTACCTTGCCCATACCCTTGCGGATACCGTGGTTGATACACGGAGCGTAAGCAATGATCAGAGAAGGTCCGTCATAAGCCTCAGCCTCGCTGATTGCCTTAACAGCCTGGTTGTAATCAGCGCCCATAGCGATCTGCGCTACATATACATAGCCGTAGGACATAGCGATCGAAGCAAGGTCCTTCTTCTTGGTCTCCTTACCGCCTGCAGCGAACTGAGCAACTGCTCCGGTAGGTGTAGCCTTGGAGGACTGTCCGCCGGTGTTGGAGTATACCTCAGTATCAATAACCAGAACATTGATATCCTTATCGGAAGCGATGACATGATCCAGTCCGCCGAATCCGATATCATAGCCCCAGCCGTCACCACCGAATACCCAGTTGGACTTCTTTGCCAGGAACTGTTTGTTGTCCTTGATGAACGCAGCCTCTTCTGTTGTATTGTCAGCGATTGCAGCAAGCAGCTTATCTGTTGCGACTCTGTTCTCAGCACCCTTTGTCATGGTGTCGAGCCATGCCTGTCCGGCTTCCTTGACAGATGCATCCTTCTCAATAAGAGCTTCAACCTTTGTCTTCAGCTCATCACGGATAGCTTTCTGTCCAAGCAACATACCATAGCCGAACTCTGCGGCATCCTCAAACAGGGAGTTGGACCATGCCGGTCCTCTGCCGTTCTGATCTACCGTATAAGGTGTAGACGGTGAAGAGTTCGCCCAGATAGAAGAACATCCGGTAGCATTTCCGATCTGCATTCTGCTTCCGAACAGCTGAGTGATCAGCTTTACATAAGGAGTCTCGCCGCAGCCTGCGCATGCGCCGGAGAACTCGAGCAGAGGTTTCTTGAACTGGCTTCCCTTTACGGAAGTGATCTTGAATTTGTCGATAACATCCTGCTTCTCCGGAAGCTTAACCGCATAATCGAAGCCCTTCTGCTGATCCATGGCGTCGGCAATCGGAGTCATGGTCAGGGCCTTCTCACCCTTCTTGCCCGGACATACATTCGCGCAAGATCCGCAGCCTGTGCAGTCCATGGTGGAAATCTGAATGCCGAACTTGTAGGACGGCATACCGGTCATCGGAATGTTCTTGAAGCCTTCCGGTGCCGCAGCAACCTCAGCCTCTGTCAGAGCGAACGGACGGATAACCGCGTGCGGGCAGACATAAGAACATCTGTTACACTGGATACAGTTGTCGCTATTCCAAACCGGAACATTTACAGCGATGCCACGCTTCTCATAAGCAGCAGTACCGGACGGAGTCTCGCCGTTTGAATATTTCAGAACGTCGGAAACCTTCAGGTTGTTGCCCTCCTGAGAGGAAACAGCCAGCTGAATGTTGTTGACGAAGTCAACGGCATCCTTGCGGCCCTCGGAAACCTTCTTGAACTCAAGGCCTTCATCCTCACAGTCAGCCCAGCTTGCAGGTACCTCTACCTGAACAGCTCTGTCTGCGCCGGCGTCGATAGCAGCCCAGTTCTTCTTGACGATATCATCGCCCTTGCGGCCATAAGTAGCCTTTGCCGCTGCCTTCATCAGCTCGATTGCCTTCTCCTCCGGAATGATACCCGTCAGCTTGAAGAACGCGGACTGAAGAATGGTGTTGATACGGGTCGGTCCCATGCCTACCTCGATACCTGTCTTTACACCATCGATGACATAGAACTTAATGTGATGCTTTGCGATATATGCTTTAACCTGTCCCGGAAGATGCTTCTCCAGCTCTTCTCCGGTCCACGGGCAGTTCAGCAGGAATGTTCCGCCGTCTACCAGCTCCTGAACCATGTTGAACTTGGTGATGTAGGACGGATTGTGGCATGCAACGAAGTTTGCTCTGTGAATCAGGTAAGTGGATTTGATCGGTTTCTTACCAAAACGCAGATGAGACATTGTTACACCGCCGGACTTCTTGGAATCATAATCGAAGTAAGCCTGTGCGTACATGTCTGTGTTGTCGCCGATGATCTTGATGGAGTTCTTGTTTGCTCCTACGGTACCATCAGCTCCAAGTCCCCAGAACTTGCAGTTTACAGTTCCTTCCGGTGTGGTGACAAGCGGCTCGCCTACCGGCAGAGACAGATTGGTTACATCATCGACGATATCGATGGTGAATCTCTCCTTTGTCTCGTTGTCGAATACGGCAACGATCTGCTCCGGAGTGGTATCCTTGGATCCAAGTCCGTAACGTCCGCCAAAGATCTTGATTCCGTCGAACTTGCTTCCGCGAAGTGCCTCAACAACATCCAGGAACAGAGGCTCGCCAATGGAACCCGGCTCCTTTGTACGGTCAAGTACGGAAACCTTCTTTACCGTATCCGGGATTGCATCAATCAGTGCCTGTCTGGAGAACGGTCTGTACAGACGTACCTTTACAACACCAACCTTGCGGCCCTGAGCCATCAGGTAATCGATGGTCTCCTCGATACAGTCGCATACAGAACCCATAGCTACGATAACCTGATCTGCATCCGGAGCGCCATAGTAGTTGAACAGCTTGTAGTCTGTTCCGATCTTGGCATTTACCATATCCATGTACTTCTGAACGATTCCGGGCATTTCATCATAGAGGCTGTTGCATGCCTCACGGGTCTGGAAGAAGATATCCGGATTCTGGGCGGATCCCATTTCCTTCGGGTTCTCCGGGTTCAGAGCGTTTGCCTTGAACTCCTTCAGAGCCTTGATATCGATCATGTCTCTCAGATCCTCATAATCCCAGGTCTCAATCTTCTGAAGCTCGTGGGATGTACGGAATCCATCGAAGAAGTTGATGAATGGAAGATGTCCGGAGATAGCTGCTGCATGAGCGACAGGCGTCAGATCCATAACCTCCTGTACAGAAGATTCGCAGAGCATTGCAGCGCCGGTCTGGCGGCATGCATATACGTCTGAATGATCACCGAAGATGTTCAGTGCATGTGTAGCAACGCAGCGCGCAGATACATCAAATACTGCAGGCAGCTGCTCACCGGCGATCTTGTAGATGTTCGGGATCATCAGAAGAAGACCCTGGGATGCGGTATATGTGGTTGTCAGAGCACCGGCTGCTACAGAGCCGTGAACGGCACCAGCTGCACCTGCCTCAGACTGCATCTCTGTGATCTGAACTTCCTGTCCGAACAGATTCTTTCTTCCCTGAGTTGCCCACTCATCAGTGTGTTCAGCCATCGGTGAAGAAGGTGTGATCGGATAGATCGCTGCCACTTCGGTAAAAGCATACGAAGCATGAGCTGCTGCTGTGTTACCATCCATGGTTTTCATTTTTCTTGCCATCGTAACTATTCCTCCTTATATAACTTAAGATGTATAATTGATTTTATACACATACAAGGTTATTATAGCACCCGTATTTTTCTTTGTCACCAGTTCGGCACATGTATTTTATTAAATACACTATGTCTGTAACATACACCTCTTCTTTGAATACGCCGTTTCCGTTACATAAGCCTCTTCTTTGAATACACCGTGTCCGTTACATAAGCCTCTTCTTTGAATACACCGTGTCCGTTACATGTCGCCACGTTTCGGATCGTATTCCTCGTTGTTTTTCCCTGTCTCCGGTTCCCGGCCATCCCCAGCGACTGCCTTGCAATCCTTGTCGAGATCCACCCGGTGGTCCACCTTCTTCATGACACGTCTGGGGCGCAGCTTGGAGAAGATAATGACCTGACTCGAGAAAAGCCCGTTGTAGCCGGAGAAAACAAAGCTCAGCATACAGGCCACTCCGAAATAGGGAAGCCCGGCCCCACCGAAAACCTCCGCCGCGAGGAGTATCGATGTAATCATTGTGTTCGTGACGCCGGCAAACATGGCCGCGAAACCGACGGCCGCCGCGAATCCCGCCGGAATACCCAGTAGCTGGCCGAATACACAGCCGAAGGTCGCGCCGATATAGAAAGTCGGCACGATTTCTCCTCCCTTGAATCCGGCTTCCAGTGTAAGCGCCGTGAACAGAATCTTCATCGCGAAATCCCACGGCCTCGCCTGCCCCTGTCCGATCGCTCTTGCGATCACATCCACGCCGGCTCCGTTATAGTCCTGATTTCCCACCAGAAACGTCAGTCCGACAATAACCGCTCCGCCCACAAGAACGCGCAGATACGGATTTTTCAGGAACCGTTCATAGAGCCCCTTCGCATAATGTAGTACCATGACAAAAATCGCGGAGACAAGGCCGCAGGCTGCCGCAAGAAGCATGACCTTTCCCATCATCAGCGGACTAACATCAGGTGACTCAATCTGAAAGCGCACCGGTGTCGCCCCCATCAGGGATGCCACCTCAGCGGCAAAAACAGACGCGATCATTCCCGGAACAAGCGCCGCATGCTTTACCATCCCGACACTGATGACTGTGGCCACAAAAACCGCCGCCGTAACCGGCGTTCCGAACAATGCCGCAAAAAAAGCTGCCATTCCGGTCATCGTTGCGATCTTCTTATCCTCCTCATCGAAGCGGAACATCTGCCCGATGTGGTTCCCGATATCTCCGCCGATCTGCAGTGCGGCACCCTCTCGGCCGGCGGAGCCTCCGAACAGATGAGTGAGAACTGTTCCGACAAAAATCGCAGGTATCAGCCGGAATTTGAGAGAATCTCCCTCAACAGCAGAGTCAAAGACAGCGTTGGTTCCGACGCCGGATAATTTCAGTTTCTGATACATAAGGACAATCAGAAGTCCTGCCGCCGGAAGGAATAAGATCATCCATCCGTTCACTGACCGGAACTGTGTCGCCCACGACACGCAACGCGCGAATGCCCCTCCGGTCACACCGCATACAGCTCCCGTAACAAGAGAAAGGATGATCCACTTTATAAAATAGGCAAAATAATCTTTCGCCCATCGTCTGCCCTGTTCATTATTCTGATCTGTCATCTATTCAAATTCCTCTTTCTTTCCTAACTGCGGCAGCTCTGCCTCAATACTGCCGGCTGCTCTTATCTGCGTCCGCGAACGTAAATTGCCTTGTGCGGGCACATCTCCTGGCAGCAAAAACAGCGGATACATTTTCTGTAATTGTATACCGGAGGATGATCACGACCCTTTGAAAAACGCAATGCCTTTCCCTCTACCGGGCAGCTTTCTACACAGACGCCGCACCTCCGGCATTTATCCGCGTCGATTCTGGGAGCCGGTTTCAGGAATCGCAGAAACGTCACCGTGTTCATGATTCCCTCCGCCTTACCCTTCTTCCGGTTCACCCGGAAATCCGGTTTGCCATATTTTTTCACGGCAGACAGCATGGAAAGCGGTCCGTCCGGCGTCACAAGATCTATTTCTTCTTCCCGCCAGGTGCCAAGGCCCATCTGCGCTCCCGCGACTTCCGTCGGAACCGATTCCGGATCCAGATATACGAGTCTTGCGAACACACTGTCCAGCGCCACAGGGTCCGTCGAAAGCAGCAGCACATTCATCGGCACCGGATCTCCCGACGTCGGGCCATTTCCTTCCATTGCCACGATCCCATCCATCACATAAAGGCGTGACCGGACGAGAAGATTCAGATCCACGATCATTCTTGCCATGCTCTCCGCGCTCGGATATCTGGTGTGCCCCGCTGCCTTGTGCTTTCCCTGGACGCACCCGTACTGATTCTTTACAGCCCCTGTGATGTGTTCCAGCGCATGCGTCTTCATCTTGCAGACGCTGATCAATGCATCTGCCTCCGTGACATCCCGGGCAAGCATAAACTCCTTTGCGTGAATTCCCTGCGGATATTCCGTCCGAACGGCCTCGTCAAAGGGAGCCATACGGCAGCCGTATTTTTTCAGCTCCTTCCGCATCCCCAGACGCTCCATAGACCTGACGGAGGACCCGAAACCGCCGGAATCTCCGGCCGATACATCGATATAATGCTCCTCCGCCAGAATTCTCGCCAGCATCTCAACGACCACCGGATGTGTCGTAACCGCACGTTCCGCGTCTGCTTCCCGCACAAGATTCATCTTCAGCAGTACCTTCTCCTCCCTGCGGACATATTTTTCAATGCCTCCGATCAGGCTCAGGCCCTGCTTCAAAGCCTGATACACTCTCTCCGGATCATAACTGCCGCACGGAACAAGCGCAACTGTACTCTTCAAGCCTTTATCCTTCCCTCTGGCCATTTTCCTTCCTTCTGATCACTTCTCTTCGTTCTGATCATCTTACTTTCTTCTGATATTTTCTTCGTTCTGATCATTTTACTTTCTTCTGATATTTCTCTTCGTTCTGATCATTTCTCTTCGTTCTGATCATTTCTCATCCGCAGTATGTGTCACATGATATCACCAGGTGATTGCCGCACCAGAACCGGATGAAGATTTTTGTCTGCACAAACAAAAACTGCCACGCTGTTTTCCTTCTTTATAAACATAAGGATCGAAAAACGCGCGGCAGCTGGCTTTATACAGTATGTGGCGCCCCGTTTGCGGGGCATGAGAGTTTATACGGGAACGAATCACCGCTCTCCCGCTTCTCTCCGTCGCCTGATTATCCCGTTGCTTAAACAAGGGATCATTTGGCAAACCTGGTGACATCCGGTTATTACTCCGAGATTTTTGATTTGTCCCAGATGTTAATCTGTCTCGGATTATAACCGAAAAGGAGAAGTCAGTCCTTCGTGCCCATCTTTGTGATCAGAATACAGTTCGGTGTGTCAACCTTCATCGGCCTGCCCTTCATGACAAGAATATTTTTCTCATAGTCAACGGCAAATGTCGTGATGCTGTTGGATTCATGATTGACGCAGGCGATATGCTTCCCATCCGGGAACATCGCGATATCCTTCGGATACTCTCCACTGATCGGAAGTGCAAACTTCTTCGTCAGAAAACCGGTCTTCTGATCCACCTTAAACATGGCAACCGTATCATCGCCCGCCGTCGAAGTGAAGAGATATTTTCCATCCGGAGCAAAAGTCATCCCCGATGCAGCGTCATGGAGCTGATCCACGTTGTCAGAGGTCGTGCTGACGCTTTGGAGGTAATCAAACCTGGGGACATCATCCTCCACGGAATAGGCGAACACATCCACCCTGTTGGCCAGCTCATAGATCACATAAGCGAACCTTCCATCCTGACTGAACTCAATGAGTCTCGGACCCGATTCGCGCTCACAGCGGAGAATATCCACCAGCTTAAGCTTACTCTTGGAGCTGATGCGATAGATCTTCACCTGATCGATTCCGTTATCTACCGCACAGATAAAACGGTTGTCAGGCGTCATCTTCACGCAGCTGACATGCGGACGGAAGTTTCTCTCCGCCACACTGCCGAGGCCCTTGTGGAACACGCCGTCCATCACAGAGCCGAGGCGTCCGTCATGATGCGTATGAACCAGTGTCACCTTGCCGTCGTGGTAGCCCGCGACCAGAAGATACTGACCCGTCGCGTCAACAGATAAATAGCAGCCACGCATACCATCGATGCCGATCTTATTGATCATCTCAAGATCACCGTCGGACTTGATGTCAAATACCGCCACACCCTCATCCGCAATGGAGTACAAAAACTTTCCGTTCGCTGAGCGGCAGATATAAGATGAATTATTTACTGGGATCACCTTACGCAGCGAAAGAGTCCCCTCCTTCACATCAACGTCATACAGGTGGATGCCGATACTGCTTCCGTGGGTATACGTTCCAACATACGCAACATACTTTTCTGCCATAATCTCTTCCTCTTTTCTATTGTTGACTGCATTCTGAAAAATTACTGTATAAGCTCTTCGAAAACGCAGACAGGATCGTCGCACGCGAAGCGCGCGTAAGAGACTGTATGCGATTTTGAAGGCAACAGGTATGAGCGTGAAGCCGTGTGAAACACGGCGAAAACGCGAATATGCGCGGGCAGTGAGCCACATCCGCTCACACAAAGTGTGAAGCGGTGGGGCGAACGCCGCGACAGACCGACGAAGTCGGTCACCTGTAGGATTGCGGGAGTGCGAAGCACGGAGCAATCCGCAGCTTATACAGTTTGTGGCGCTGTTTACAGCATGTGGTTTGCTGTATAAGCTCTTCGAAAACGCCGCGACAGACCGACGAAGTCGTTCACCTGCAGGATTGCGGAGCATGGAGCAATCCGTAGCTTATACAGTATGTGGTGCCCCGCCTGCGGGGCATGTGGTTCAGTCAGAAAACAAGTGCGCCCTCTGCATTTCAGTCTGATCTGCAGTTCCCGGCAACACGCTAAAAGTATATCACGAATCATAAACCGGCACAAGGATTTCGCAGTTCTCTCGTCCTCCAGGAAACGGGCTCTGAACCGGCTGCTCAGCGACAACTCTGCCGCGCAGCGAATCCGACTTATACCCCGGCTGCTCATTGACAACCCCGGCCGTGCGGCGTTACGATATCAGAACCATGGAAAGAACTTTTACTTATATTATTAGAGAAGAAGACGACGGCAAGGACATTCACGCCTTCCTGCGCGGGAAGGGATACTCCAGGCACATTCTCGCCTCTATGAAGCCGATCCCGGACGCCGTTCTGGTCAACGGAGTTCATCAGTACATGCGCTATATTCTCCGCCGTTCTGATGTCCTCACAACCAAGGTTCGGGATGATGTCTCCTCAGAGACAATCATCCCTGCCCCTGTTCCCTTCCGGATCATTTATGAGGATCCGGATCTGCTTGTCATCGATAAGCCTGCCAATGAAGCAATCCACCCTGCCGTCGGCCATCCGGCCAATACTTTGGGAAATGGTGTCGTCTGGTATTTTCAGCAGAAGAATATTCCCTTTGTCTTCCGCTGCATCAACCGCCTGGACAGAGACACTACAGGTCTGCTGATCGTAGCGAAAAATCTCGTCAGTGCCTCCGTTCTGGAGCAGCAGCTTGTAAAAAGGGAAATCCACCGGACCTATCTGGCAGTCGTCGACGGACATACCCCTGCCGAAGGCACCATCGACCTGCCGATTGCCCGGAAGGAAGGCTCTCTCATTGAACGCTGTGTGGATTTTGACCGGGGTGACCGGGCGATCACTCACTTTCAGACACTTGCTTATTTTCCCGCACCTGGCAGAACCGATTTCCTGAATTCCCGGAAAGCAATATCTGCATCCGGCACAGATAAAACAGACTTCACACCCGGTTACTCCGCCGTCTGTCTGAAGCTTGAGACCGGCCGCACTCACCAGATCAGGGTCCACATGGCATACCGGGAACATCCTCTTCTCGGAGACACCCTGTATAACCTTCACTACCTGCGAAAGCCCGACGAACTTTCCGAGCCCGGAACCGTAAGGCCTTCCGGCGGAGACCCTCTTGCCATCACACGTCAAGCTCTCCACTCATGGAAACTTGACTTCATTCACCCCATCACCGGAGAAGCAATGCATTTCACGGCACCGGTGCCGGAGGATATGAGGACGCTGCTGTATCAGACACCGAAGAACAGCTTCTGACAGCACTGCTGTATCAGATATCATAAGGCATATTATGACGTTGCTGCCGTATCAGAGACCAGAGGCATCTGATGAAAACAGAATATTCTACGTCCTGTACGGATAACAGAAAAGAAAAGGAAAAGAAAGGAAAAAGAAATGGAAAAAATCGCAAGCTTTACCGTAAATCATCTAACTCTTATGCCCGGCATCTATGTCTCCCGAAAGGATCATATCGGCTCCGAGTGCCTCACAACCTTTGATCTGCGCATGACCGCCCCGAACCGCGAGCCCGTCATGAACACTGCGGAATGCCACACCATCGAACACCTCGGCGCGACCTTCCTTCGCAACGATACAGAATGGAAGGACCGCGTGATTTACTTCGGACCAATGGGCTGCCGCACCGGCTTCTACCTCATCCTCGCCGGCGACCTGTCATCCTCCGATATCACTGATCTTGTGATCCGTACCTTCACCTTCATCCGCGACTATAAGGGAGAAATCCCCGGTGCAGCCGCCAGAGACTGTGGAAACTATCTCGACCAAAACCTCAGCATGGCGAACTGGCTTGCCCGGAGATATCTGGAACGGGATCTGTCTCAGATTCACGAGGGGAGCACCGAACGGCTTGTATATCCCGACTGAACCGCGGATCCAACCTACCCCACACTGACGCCGCGGTGATCCTGGCTGCCTTCCCAGCCGGGGAATATACACAACTGAGAGAATTGTTCCCGTCAATTTCTGATATTCGCATAGCTTCTCTGCCGGGGCTCGCACACCCGGCAGTTATTTTCTCTGAATCACATCCAGTATACGCTGGAAATCTCCTCCGTTCTCCCGGAACACCGTCATCATCTCGCTGGTCAGGGAGATGTGTTCCCGGTCCTCCGGCACTTCCGCAGGCCCATACCAGCCGGCCATGGACAATTCATCCTCCTCCAGGGTGATCTGATCCTTGTCGCCGTCCAGCTCGCAGAAAAATCCCATTAGAAGTGTGTCAGAAAACGGCCAGGGCTGACTCTTGTAAAAGTGAAGATTACGGACCGCAAGCCCCGTTTCCTCCATCACCTCCCGGTGAACCGTATCCTCGATGCTCTCTCCACTCTCATTGAACCCCGCGATCAGCGCAAACCTCTTATATTCTCTCCCGGCGTACTTGCTCATCAGAAGCTTCCCGTCATGAACCACCGCAACGATAACACCGGGGCAGATGACCGGATAAAAGGTTCTACCACATCTCGGGCACTTCATCATCCTTTCTTTTTCATCCGCCACGAGCTCTGCCCCGCAGCCTCCGCAGTACCTGTGACTCGAGTACCACAGAGAGAGCTGTTTTCCGGTCACGCCGGCAAACGCCCGATCTCCTGGTTTTGCGCTCCGGAAGGTCCAGTCCTTCTCAAAGTGAAATCCCTCCTCAAGAAGAACCTCCGGAATCTCTTCAGGATCGATCACCGCAAGGTAATACTCCTCCTCATCAATCCGGAAGAGATAGGTGAACTCTGCGTTCGTCCCATCAAAATCTCTCGTTTTCGGATACGTAAGAACTCCGTCTTCATCCATCCGGAGCAATGTCAGCGGTCCATTGTACACCAGCGCCGTTTGATAACCGGCAGGCTGCTTGTTCTGATACTCGATGTGAAATTTTCTGGGTGCAATATCCTGAATCATTTTTCCCTGTCCTTTTCCTGCTTTCATCGGATCCGATGTGAAACGTCTTTTCGGATTCTCTCCATGCGTTTTCTCTGTCTTCATCGGTTCCGACGCGAAGCATCCCTCTATATTCTTTCTCTGGCCTCATCGGCTTCGACATGAAACGTCTTTTCAATATCTTTTATCACAAAGCGGTAGCAGATCCCGGTAAAAATACCCGCCGTAAGCCAGGCTGCCGGATCACAGAAGCAGGCTGCCAGATAGCTCATCATATGAATGGAAATAAATGCCGTAATTCCCCTGGCGACAAATTCGACAATTCCGCCGAACATCGGAAGCAGTCCGTAGCCACATCCCTGCATTGCGTTCCGGAATACAAAAATATAACTCAGCGGAATGAAAAAGCAGACCGCGACATTCACGTAGGTTTTTGCCCAGGGCATCAGCGCGCCGATATCCTCATTTCCCGAGAAGAAAATGCCCAGCGTCAGCGGCAGTATAACCACACAGATCACTGCAGCTCCGACCGCATATATCGTGTCGATCAGAACAGCGGCATTGACTCCCTTCTTCACGCGGCCGATCTGGCGGTTTCCGTAATTCTGCCCGCAGTAGGTCGAGATCGCCGATCCCATCGACGGCATCTCCTGCGACAACAGCGTAACCACCTTATTTGCAGCGGTATATCCGGCCACTGCCGTTGAGCCGAACAGATTCACGGCAGACTGCATGATCATGGTTCCGGAGGATGTGATCGCGAACTGAAGCGTCATCGGGATACTGATTCCGAGCTGCGCCTTCGTCATTTCCTTTGACAGACGCCACTCTCCCCGGCGCGGTCTCAGAATCTCCGCTTTCCGGTAAATGTAGATAAAGCACAGCACCGCAGCCATCGCCTGTGAAAGTACCGTAGCAAGGGCCGCGCCCGCCACTCCCATACGGATGCCCATTGTCAGCAGAAGGTCCAGAAAAATATTTGACACAACAGCGAAAATCAGAAAGTAGAGCGGTGCCTTGCTGTTCCCGATTGCCCGAAGCAGAGCCGCACTCATGTTGTACATGATCATAGCGATCAAACCGACGGTAATAATCATGATATAGGTATGCGCGTCCCTGTAAATATCGTCCGGTGTATTCATCAGGCGAAGCAGCGGTCCCATCAAAAGTGCGCCCGCCACCGTGAAAGCCGCCGTAAGAATCAGGCTGAGAAGCAGAGCATTCGCAACACTCCTGCGCACACCCTTCTCATCTTTTGCGCCGTAATACTGCGACGTCAGTACCGTAAACCCGGTAGACATACCCTGCGCAATTCCGCTCAGCAGAAACATGATCGTCCCGGTCGATCCAACCGCAGCCAGCGCGCCGGCACCTACCACTCTTCCGACAATCACCGTATCCACCACATTGTAAAATTGCTGAAAAAGGTTTCCAAAGAAAATCGGAATCAGGAAACGAAGCAGAATAGACGACGGTCTGCCCTTTGTCATATCTGTTTCCATTCAAAATACCCCCAGTATATCCGGAATTATTTAGCCTATCACAGTTCAGAATGCCCAGGTTCATCCGGAACTATTTATCCAGTTACAGTTCAGAATGCCCGGATTCATCCGGAATTATTCATTCCGTCACAAATCTGTATTTTATCCCAGAAAAGGAAGAGATTCAATATCAATCCGAGAGAAAGACATCCCACCGCGTCTCAACTCCCTAAATCTGATCCGTACCAGCCTTATTCACTCCGGACTTTTCCGGCAGGAACGAAAAGCCGCAGCTCCGGCAGGACATCTCAGGACATCTCTGCAATCCCGGGATATGGATTTTTTCTCTCTCCTTCGCTATAATACCTGTGAGAGCCGGTCCGCTTTCAACGAGTACCGGCTCTCAGTAACAGAGAATCACAGTTAATTTCTTCAATTACCGGAAATCAGAGCTGACTTCTTCAGTTACCGGAAATCAGAGCCAGCTTCTTCAATTACCAGGGGCAGAGCTAGCTTCTTCAATTACCAGGAATCAGACTTAATACTACAATTCGGAGGGATACAGCAATGACAGGATACAAAAACATCGTATTTGACATGGGAAGGGTTCTGGCTGATTACAACGCCGACAATGCCACACGGAAATACACATCGGATCCCGACGTGATCCGGGAGGTCAACCTCCTCGTCTATCACTCCGGAGAATGGATCATGCTTGACGCAGGTCTGATCCGGGAGGACGACGCGCTGGAGAAGATGCTGTCCCGCGCTTCCTCCGATGAGGTCCGCAGCGCGGTCCGCTTCAGCTTCCAGAACTGGGACAGATACAACCTAACCCCGCATCCCGGAATGGGCGCGCTGGTAAGGGATCTGCGGGAAGCAGGAAAAAAGACATACATCCTGTCCAATGTCAGTGTCCGTCTGGACCACGGCAAGTGGAAAAGCCATCTCGAGACGCCCGATCTTTTCGACGGGGTCTTTCTCTCTGCTCCTCATAAGGTTCTGAAGCCCCAGCGGCAGATCTATGAAATGTTTCTTGAGGAATTTCACCTGAATCCACAGGACTGTCTCTTCATCGACGATCTTCAGCGAAATGTAGACGCCGCCCGCTCCTGCGGTCTGGGCGGATACGTCTTCGATGGAGATGTCCGGAAGCTCCGGGATTTTCTCGGCATGGCGGATTCTGTACAAGCTCTTTGAAAGCGCCGACAAGCCGCCTGCCGCAAACCGCGCGTAAGCGACTTGTGTTGCCTTCAGCCCTTCTGATTTGTCTGTAAACCGCCTGCTGCGAAGCGTGCGTAAGAGACTGTATGCGATTTCGAAGACAACCGGTATGAGCACGGAACAATCCGCAGCTGATATAGTTGTTGACACGATCCTGACAGCTCCGCCCGCATGCCCGAAACGGCTCCCTTCGGGTGTGCGGGACCGTCTATGATTCTGCGGGCATCTGCCTGTCCTCGCGGGAATGCATCTCCCTCTTATTCATATACATCTCGTGATCTGCCCGCGACACAGTCTCAGATCCCTCCTCCCCCGGAAGCTGCTGCGCGATACCGTATGCAAAATCCAGAGGGTGATCTCCAAACTCCGGATCACATTTTTCCCTCGACTGAAGCTCACGAAGAACTGGAAGCAGTTTCTCCGGTCCGGTTTTCCAGGAAAGCAGGCAGAACTCATCTCCGCCGATCCGAAAGATCTCTCCAAAGGAAGAAAGCGCTTTCCGGGTTGTCTGACCAAAGGCAAGCAGATAAGCATCACCCGCATCGTGCCCGTATCTGTCATTCACAAGCTTCAGGTGATTCAGGTCGAACATAACGGCGGTAAGTGTCCTTTTTTTGCCGGAATACTTCTTAAGAGTCTTGTCATAGACCCCCCGGTTATGCAGCTTTGTCACCGGATCTATTTTCGCGTACATCTGTTCCAGGGCGAGATACATAAAGAGATAGCAGATGCTGATGCAGTTCCAGCTCGCTGCGAGATCCCCGTAGACAATCTGCGCAATCACACCTATCCCGACGATTACCTGTGCAAACAAAAGCATGATCCGGTCGCTTCTGTCGAACAGATAATTACGAGAGTAGTACATGCGCACCATCACCATATACATCACATATTCGGCGATTATATAATAAATATATTTATTGGTATAATACATATATCCGCCGCTGTGATAGAAAATAACCGGCTTCCAGATGTTTACTATCGGAATCACGCCGAAACAGATCAATATGATTACATTTAGAACCCTGTTGACAAGCGATATCTTTTTCAATCGCTGCATAGGTATAATCAGGATCAGAAACGCGACCAGAAAATAAATGACACAAGTCAGCACATTAAGTATGCAGTCAATCCGGGCAGTAATCCTGCATATCGTAAAAATCACCTGCCAGATCTGATCCAGAACAAGTATCGCCGCAATCACGCCTCCGGCACACACAAAATATCTTTTGATTCTCTGATCGATATTTATATTGTCATAGAGCCGGAACCAGGCGAATATCACCAGAATAAAGCTTATGACATCTTCAAAAAGAACTAACATATTTCTCCTAAATCAAACGAGATAAAACACGCTGCGCGAGTTTTATCTCGCTATCGCGACGCTCGCCGCACACGAATACTTCGCATTCGGCTGCGGCTCACTGTTCGCGTAAATCAAAATCACAGATGTTCATGGTGCCATTGTTGACAGCTGCGGCAGCGATATTCACCTCTTCTGATTCGTATAAGCGAGAATGCCCGCCACTGTTTTGGAATCCTGTATCCTTCCGCTGTAAATATCCTGAAGCAGTACCTCCGGCTCAATGGCACGCAGACGGATCTCCTCCGCTTCATCCAGCGCCTGGCCATGGGAGTCCTTCAGTTCAGAGGCAAGATAGACATCCGTGTACTCATTGCAGTAAGCAGCCGCTGTCTTCAGCCGCAGCAGCAGCTTCCATTTCCCGGCAGTGTATCCGGTTTCCTCCCTCAGTTCTCTTCTTGCGGTATCCTCCGTCGTCGCATCCTCCGCATCAACCGCTCCAGCCGGAAGTTCCAAAGTCTCCCGGTCAATTGCCGGTCTGTACTGACGCACCATAAGAATTCTTCCGTCCGCGAGAACCGGAACAATACAGGCGCCGCCTCCCTTTTTGTGACAGACAAAATCCCACTTCTGAATACAGCCATCCGGAAGCTCCATTGTGTCCTGATACACATCAACCACGGAGCCGCTGTAGGCCAGAGACCGCGACAATCTTCTCAGATGGCCGGCTCCTCTCTGATTTTCCGGGACCCGGCTCTCCGAAACCTGATTTTCCAGGCTCCGATTACTCTGACTCCGGTTTCCCGGGTTCCGGCATTCCGGGCTCTGATTTTCCAGATTCTGATCCTCGTCCTTCATATATTCAATCCTTTCGTCTGCTGTGGGCAGAAACTCCACGGCTGTAAGATTTTCGGCAGGTGAACGACCTCTCTTCTTTTTCCGAAATGAATCTGTCCGTCACCCGTCTTCTCCGTCTTCCTTCAGAATGGCGACGTTTTCCTCGCAGTGCTCAACCTGCCTGGAATAAAGGTGGGCGAGATCAATCATATCTTCAATGGTCAGCTTTCGCCCCGCTGCGTTCCATTCAGCCAGACACATCATCCACAGAAAACGAAGGCTTCTGTCAATGTAGCGGAAGACACCTGCCGAATCCCCGTCAGAATAGATGTCAAGTGTATAGCGAAAGACGAAGTACACGCAAAGCTTTGTGAACCATCCGGGAAGACAGTCGTCATGGAGCCTCTCAAATTCCGCGCGCAGTTGCGCCGCGATGTTGTCAGCCTCACCGCTGACCGTTATCCCTGCACCGCCGGTCTTACTGCTGAAAGTCGTCCCCGCATCGCCGGCCTCACCGCTGACCGTTATCCCTGCACCGCAGGCCTCACTGCTGAAAGTCGTCCGCGCATCGCAAGCCTCACCGCTAAAAGCCGTCCCTGCAACGCCGGCCTCGATACCTGTAGTTCTTACCAGTTCCAGCATTTCGGTCCAGCGGTGATCGATAACCTCGAGTCTCTCCATACGCCGCATCAGACTCCTCCGGCTCTCCTGTGTCGGAATGATGCCGATCTGCCGCTCAATGTCATTCATTTTCTCCCTCCAGGAAAGCTTATGATCCTCATCCTGGAGATAACGAACCGCATCATCGCGGATCGTCAGTATTCCGCGAAGCCGTTCGCGGTCCGTGTTGCCCCATCCCCGGTCTGTATCATCCTCCATGCGCTGCAGCTGCACCGGTCCCGAAGAAAAAAATATTCTTCCGAATTCCATACAGGAAAGGCTCATATCCATCTGCTGATAATTCCCGATCTGCTCAAAATACCTCGGATACTCATCACAGACGACACTGATCGCCTCCGGTCCCAGGTGAATGATGATCTCGCACAAATTGTCATCATTAAGGAAAGGGCAGCGATTCTGATCCGTAAGCGGGAAGAAACAGGTACGGACCTCTTGTCCGTCCGCGTTTTCTTCTGTTTCCGTTTTCATGGCACGCCGCAGGCGCTTCCCGAAAGGCCCCTCGACATACCGGTAGTATTCCTCCGTTTCCCGGTCCAGATCCACCTCCCAGCCAGCGCAGCAGGTATCCGGGCACTTTCCTGCAATGCAGGAAAACTTCAGAACCGTATCCGGATATTCATAAATCATATCTTCTCGTCCCCTTATGTGAATTCTCAGCCGCCTGAAATCCTCCGTCCATCAGAGCTTTATTTTACGAAGCCATTCATCACTCAAAGGCACCTGTCATTCATGATCACCTGATTTCCCCCGGATTCACGCGGATCTCCCGGTTTCTCTTTACATCCCAGAAACTGCAGTCAATCACCCCGCCCTTATGATTCAGAAGCTGTATGAACGGATCGCAGTCAGCGCTGTGCAGAAAATCCTTCGTCTGCCGGAAGAGACGAGCCTTACTGACATCATTCTCATGAATTGTAAGGGAACAGATCCATTCCTTTCCAGAATACACAACAGCCAGATACATGCGGTTTGCCAGAAAATCCTCCACATCTTTCCGCATGTATTCGAAATCGCGGTCTGTCGCCTCATAATGTGCATTCCAGTCACCGTAAGTCAAAGTGAAGCCATCCTCGAGATCAATATAGAGATCGTCGATTCCCTTCGGGTTTAACACCGAGACACAGAAATATCCATTTTTCAGATATTCATAACCCTCATCCTCATTCGTGTAGGTTGTGATCCTTTGTCCTCCCAGAAAATCGAGAACCGCTCCGAGCATCGCCGCAGGTCTGATCTTAACAGGTTTTGCCATTCTATTATCCTTTCTTTTCCAACTGAGTGATTCCACACTTCATCTTGCTTCTGACTTTCTTTGTCAAGGGCGTATTACAATCATACCACATCAAAAACGCTTCGAGTACATATACGCGACTCCTTTTATCAAAAAAGGATCAAAAAAAGATCTCCCTTGCCTGACGCAAAGGCACGCAAAAAGAGCCGCAGACCCTGTATTCCAAGGGTTTGCGACTCTCCATGAATTGCTTGATAATACTGTTTTTCGTTTACTCGATGATCGTAGCTACACGGCCGGATCCTACAGTGTGACCGCCTTCACGAATAGCGAAGGTAAGTCCCTGCTCCATAGCGATCGGGTGGATCAGCTCGATGGTCATCTCAACGTTATCACCAGGCATGCACATCTCAGTGCCTTCCGGAAGAGTGATAACACCGGTAACGTCAGTTGTTCTGAAATAGAACTGCGGACGATAGTTATTGAAGAAAGGGGTATGACGGCCGCCCTCGTCCTTAGTCAGAACGTAAACCTGAGCGGTGAACTTTGTATGGCAGGTTACAGTGCCGGGCTTAGCAACAACCTGTCCCTTTTCGATATCAGTTCTGTTGATACCACGGAGAAGAACACCGATGTTATCACCAGCCATAGCCTCGTCAAGGAGCTTATGGAACATCTCAATACCGGTAGCAACAGAAGAAAGCTTATCCTCAGAGATTCCAAGGATCTCAACCGGATCATTCAGTCTCAGAGTACCACGCTCTACACGGCCGGTAGCAACAGTTCCACGTCCGGAGATTGTGAATACATCCTCAACAGGCATCAGGAACGGCTTATCTGTATCACGTGTCGGAGTCGGGATATGCTCGTCAACAACGCTCAGGAGCTCCATGATCTTGTCGCCCCACTCGCTGTTCGGATCCTCAAGAGCCTTCAGAGCAGAACCGCGAACGATAGGTGTGTTCTCGAATCCGTACTCGTCAAGAAGCTCGGTAACCTCCATCTCAACCAGCTCGATCAGCTCGTCATCATCAACCATATCACACTTGTTAAGGAATACAACCATGGCCGGAACACCTACCTGACGTGCAAGCAGAACGTGCTCACGAGTCTGAGCCATAACACCATCAGTAGCTGCAACTACAAGGATAGCGCCATCCATCTGAGCTGCACCTGTGATCATGTTCTTTACGTAGTCAGCATGTCCTGGGCAGTCAACATGTGCATAGTGACGGTTCTCAGTCTCATACTCTACGTGAGCGGTATTGATTGTGATACCACGCTCTCTCTCTTCCGGAGCTTTATCGATGTTGGAGAAGTCAACGATCTGGTTCTCATCGGTAGGCATTCTGGTAGCCAGAACCTTTGTGATTGCAGCTGTCAGAGTGGTTTTGCCATGGTCTACATGTCCGATGGTACCAATGTTGCAATGCGGTTTTGTTCTTTCAAATTTCTGTTTTGCCATTGTAATACTTCCTCCTTAAAATGAATACCGGCGTTCTGCCTGCGTATTTACTTTATTAAAAATTACTGTAAAATAGAAAATCCGCTATGCTTGATTATATTTCATTTTCAGAATCTTTGCAAGTGAATTCTCTCTATCCGGAGTCCCATGCACGAAATTCCAGGTCTGTCCCGGGCAGTCGTGACCTCTGACGGAATGCTCCGTCCATCCGGCGCTGATCTTAACGGTGCTGCCCCGCGAACGGGGCAGGAACCGTTTCATTACTTATCAGAAAGGACCTTCTCCTGAACAGACTTCGGAACCGGCTCATAGCGGTCGAAGAACATGGAATAGTTTGCACGTCCCTGTGTAGCGGAACGAAGATCTGTGGAGTAACCGAACATCTCAGCCAGCGGAACAAACCCGCGGACAAGCTTTCCGTTTCCTACATCATCCATTCCCTCGATACGGCCACGGCGGGAATTCATATCACCGATAACATCGCCCATGTATTCCTCAGGTGTAGTAACCTCAACCTTCATGATCGGCTCGAGGAGCACCGGAGCGCCCTTCTCCATCGCCTGCTTGAAGGCCATGGATCCGGCAATATGGAATGCCATCTCGGAAGAATCGACCTCATGATAGGATCCGTCGTATACCTCAGCCTTGACTCCGACTACCGGGAATCCGCCGAGCTGACCGGCCTTCATGGCATCCTGAATACCCTCATCGATGGACGGGATATACTCCTTCGGGATAGAACCGCCGGTTACGCTGTTAACGAACTCGTAGGACTGCTCTGCGTTTGCATCCAGCGGCGAGAACTTAACTTTACAATGACCGTACTGTCCTTTACCACCGGACTGACGAACATACTTGCTGTCGATATCCGATGCCTTTGTAATTGTCTCTTTATATGCAACCTGCGGAGCTCCGACATTTGCCTCTACGTTGAACTCACGAAGCAGACGGTCAACGATGATCTCCAGATGGAGCTCACCCATTCCGGCGATGATTGTCTGTCCGGTCTCCTGGTTCGTGGTAGCACGGAAGGTCGGATCCTCCTCAGCCAGCTTTGCGAGAGCCTCGCCAAGCTTCTGCTGTCCGGCCTTTGTCTTCGGCTCGATCGCAAGCTCGATAACCGGATCCGGGAAGTCCATGGACTCCAGAATTACCGGATGCTGCTCGTCGCAGATCGTATCTCCGGTGGAGGAGAACTTGAATCCGATCGCCGCGGCGATATCTCCGGAATATACCTTGGACAGCTCGTGGCGCTTGTTGGCATGCATCTGAAGGATACGGCCGACACGCTCTTTCTTGTCCTTGGTTGCATTCAGCACATAAGAACCGGAGTTCAGTGTACCGGAATAAACTCTGAAATATGCAAGACGTCCAACGAACGGATCGGAAACGATCTTGAATACAAGAGCTGAGAACGGCTCTTCGTCAGAAGAATGTCTTACGACTTCATTTCCGTCCAGATCTGTTCCCTCGATGTCCGGTACGTCAGTAGGTGCCGGCATGAAGTCAACGATTGCGTCCAGAAGCTTCTGAATTCCCTTGTTCTGATGTGCAGAACCGCAGAGAACCGGAACGGCCTTATTCGCGATAGTTGCCTTGCGGAGCGCCTTCTTCATGTCATCGATGCTTGGCTCCTCTCCGTCGAGATAAGCCATCATCAGATCATCGTCGAACTCAACGATCTTCTCGACCATCTCTTCGTGAGCTGCCTGGCACTCATCCTTCATATCGTCCGGGATATCTACGATGGAGATATCATCGCCGGTCTTATTGTTGTAGATGTATGCCTTCATCTCGAACAGATCAACTACGCCCTGGAAATAATCCTCTTTGCCGATCGGACGCTCGATAACAACCGGGTTCTTGCCGAGCTTGGTAATGATCTCGTGAACGGTGTTGTCGAAGTTTGCTCCAAGGATATCCATTTTGTTTACAAATGCCATACGAGGAACATTGTAAGTATCCGCCTGACGCCATACGTTCTCTGACTGAGGCTCAACACCGCCCTTGGCATCGAATACACCTACGGCACCATCAAGTACACGCAGAGAACGCTCAACCTCAACTGTGAAGTCTACGTGTCCTGGTGTATCGATGATGTTGATGCGGTGCTCAAGCGCACCCGGAGCGGGTTTGTTCTGATACTGATGTGTCCAGTGGCAGGTTGTGGCAGCGGATGTGATCGTGATACCACGCTCCTGCTCCTGTGCCATCCAGTCCATTGTAGCAGTTCCTTCGTATGTCTCACCGATCTTGTAGTTAACACCGGTGTAATACAGGATACGCTCTGTCAGAGTAGTTTTACCTGCATCAATATGCGCCATGATACCAATATTTCTGGTTCTCTCAAGCGGATATTCTCTTCCGTTATCAGCCAACAGAGTTCCCTCCTTTTAGAATCTGTAATGAGCAAATGCCTTATTGGCCTCTGCCATCTTATGCATGTCTTCTTTACGTTTCACGGATGCTCCGGTGTTATTCATAGCATCGAGCAGCTCGTTTGCCAGTCTGTCAGACATTGTCTTCTCACTTCTCTTGCGTGAGAACATTGTCAGCCAGCGAAGTCCCAGAGCCTGACGTCTGTCCGGCTTAACCTCTACCGGTACCTGGTAGGTAGCTCCACCGATACGGCGGGCCTTAACCTCGAGCTGAGGCATGATATTGTTCATCGCCTCTTCAAAACATTCAATTGCCGGCTTTCCGGCCTTTTCCTCTACTTTAGCAAATGCACTGTAAACGATCTTCTGAGCGGTACCTTTCTTGCCGTCCAGCATGATGCTGTTGATCAGCTTGGTTACAACCTTGTTGTTGTATACCGGATCTGCTAAAACATCTCTTTTCTGAGTATGTCCTTTACGTGGCACGTTACTTCCCTCCTTAATCATTAACGATTAGATCTCAGGTACTCACATCTGGTATGGTACGAATGTGTCTGTACCGGTAATTTTTCTATCCAACCTGCAGCCGCGGAGGTTGTCGAAATACCGTTACACAAAACCATAAAACTTTAGTGAGATAATGAATTCTTATCCTGGTTGCTTTTGTATTACTTTTTCGGCTTCTTGGCGCCGTATTTAGAACGGGCCTGCTTTCTGTTGGCAACACCTGCAGTATCGAGAGTACCACGGATGATGTGATATCTGGTACCTGGCAGGTCCTTAACTCTCCCTCCACGGATCAGCACAACGCTGTGCTCCTGAAGGTTATGTCCCTCTCCAGGAATATAGCTTGTAACCTCGATACCGTTGGAAAGACGTACTCTGGCGATTTTTCTAAGCGCTGAGTTCGGCTTCTTCGGTGTAGCGGTCTTAACTGCTGTGCAGACACCACGCTTCTGAGGAGAAGACTGGTTTACAGATTTCTTTGTCAGAGAGTTGAAGCTTCTCTGCAATGCCGGTGCGTTGGACTTCTTTACGGAAGTCTGACGGCCCTTTCTAACTAACTGGTTAAATGTAGGCATTCCTTTTATTTCCTCCTTGTTTTTCTACGGCTGCTTCTTATTCAGTCATTACATGGAAAAAAGGCGCACGAACGCCTTTCACTTTTGCCATGCCGGCTTATTATATCGTTCCTGAAAATAAATGTCAAGCTGTAACCGCGTTAATTCCGGGTTTCCGGGTTTCCCGGTTTTCCTCATTCCGGGTATACCCAGCCTATATCCGGCCTGTGCACTGCTCTATAGCCGGCCTGTATCCTGTCTCTCAGATTCTTTTTATGCAGGACGGATAAGGCTGATCAAATCGATAGGGTCAGTACTGCACCTCCATCATGCAAAGCCCCTGTGCCGGCGCCGTCGGACCCGCGAGCTTCCGGTCCCTAGCATCCAGAAGTTCCTGCATGCTCTCCGCTGTGCGTTTTCCGTATCCGACCTCAAGAAGGGTTCCGGTCATGATCCGGACCATATTCTGGAGAAAACCATTCCCATGATACACAAAGCGGAGATACGGGCCTTTCTGCCGGATCTCGATCGAATCCACCACGCGCACGGTGGATTTCTTCATATGAGAATTGCCGCAGAAGCTTCTGAAGTCATGCATCCCTGAAAGAATATCCGCTGCCTCTCTCATCCGCTCCAGATCCGGCATTCTGTCCAGCACCGTCACATACCTTCTGTCAAAAACAGGCTTCGCGCCCCGTGGGTCGTACCAGCATGTATAGCAGTAAGTCTTTCCAATTGCCTTGAACCTGCTGTGAAAACGGTCTGCGCAGATTTTCAGTTCATTGACACTGATATCTTCCGGCAGATAACGGTTCATGTATTCCTGAATCTCCTGCTCTGTCATATCCGTATCCAGCAGCACATTCGCCGTCATTGCTCTCGCGTGCACGCCTGCATCCGTCCGTCCGGCTCCGATCACGGTCACCGGTTTATCTGCCGGCGCCCCGACCATTCTCGAAAGAACCGTTTCCAGCTTCCCCTGTATCGTCATTTCCTGATTGGGCTGGTGCTCCCATCCATAATAGCGGGTGCCGTCATAGCTGACCAGCATCTTGTAATTTTTCTTCATAAATATAATTCTTTCGTTTTGTGGGCGGAAATTGTGGATGGAAACGCACTGGCTCTGAGTGGGTGAGCAGTTGGCATTCCCTCATCCGCCAATCTACGGGCAAAACAAAACGTGGTTTGCCCGTCTTATCCTCCTGCCGCGGCGCATGCGCACAAGCAGATGATCAGGAGAATTCGATTGTGTCTCCGTTCTCCGGAATGATCAGCTGATCCAGGAAGCCTCTCTGCATCGCATACGCGCGCAGGGCATCCCGCGTCAGCTCCTGATTTTCAAAGGTTTCCATGTGAACGCACACAATTTTTGCATAGGGAGCTGCACTCTGAATCTTCTCAAGATCCTCTGTTCCCATCGTAATGTGCATTCCTTCCCCGTGGGCATACCCAAGATATGCGATAATCACATCCGGGTGATAGCCAATGCCCTCACGGACGCCCCTGCACCACACGGTATCGCCGGTGATGTAGACCGTCTTTTCGCCCTCCTTACGGACTACGATACCGCTTGAATTCTGCATGGTATTCAGCACATGCTGAATCTTTCCGTCGCCATGCCTGCCCGCCACACGAATGATGTCCACATCCTCATAATGTGTGCTGAGCGTCATATTGATGGTCTGCGTCTTGCTCATTCCGTAGTTTCGCACCAGATCCTTGTCGTTCAGATTCTGTGTGTAAAAAGGCATATCCTTCGGGATACAGTCCGCGGCCTCCTGATCAATATGTCCGGGATGGACGTGTGTCAGCAGAACCGCCTCCACGCCCTTCATAATTTCCTCCGGTGCTTCCGGAAGGTCTGTCAGCGGCGGTTTTTCCGGGTAATGCGTCGTCTTCAGCTGATGGGTGACCCCATGTGCCCGGAACATCGGATCGACCAGGAATACCTTTCCTCCATATTCCAGCTTCATTGTGCAGTTTCTATAAAAATGAATTCTCATCGCCAGTCTCCAATTGCTTATCGCATCCAGAATCACGCACACTTCGCGTGCGACGAGCTCTATCTTCGTTTTCGAAGAGCTTATACAACAACATGTGGATTTGTGTTATTAGTTGATTGCTTTACTCACAATTCTAACACAAACCCACATCAATGTGTACCGGAATATTCATTTTTCCGTCATGTCCTTGCCATCCGCCGCAGCCGTCCATGCTGTCGTCAGCTTGCCTGTCCCATTCCCAGGCCCTGCGCTCCATCGTGTGCAAACCGGAGAAGCTCCCATCTCGAGGAAATATTCAGTTTGCGGTATATGTTCTGAAAATGCTTCTGGAGGGTATGTTCCTTGATTCCGAGCTCGTCGCAGATCTCCAGATTGGATTTTGTGAGAAAGATCAGTGTCAGAATCTCCGTCTCCTTCGGCGTCATATGAACCTTCTTCGTGATCATCTCCACCGCGCCGCTCACAGAAGCCGCCGTGTCCCTCTCCCTGCAATGCTTGTAGAAAATCGTGTTCAGATGCTTGCTCAGTGCCTTCAGCAGGTACACATCTTCATCCGCAAAAGCTCCCGCCGCTCTGGTGCGGAACAGAGTGAGAACAGCCAGAAGATCATCGCCGCTCGCGATGGAAAGCTGAAGTGTATCGTAAATGTCAAATCTCCGGTAACATTCCTGGTATACCTTCGAATGAAGGCGTTCCGCCTCCGGCATCAGGCTGCTCTCACGCACCGATACGGTTTCTCTTGAGATATTCAGTCTGCGGTTCATTGCCTCCGGATATTTCTCCATATA
Organism: Bilifractor sp. LCP19S3_H10; assembly: GCF_052119185.1. NCBI lineage: Bacteria > Bacillati > Bacillota > Clostridia > Lachnospirales > Lachnospiraceae > Bilifractor > Bilifractor sp. LCP19S3_H10. The sequence goes on along the minus strand of NZ_JBQKFT010000005.1, from coordinate 125,194 downwards.
GGTTTTCTCCGCCTCCATAAACTCACTCGGTTTACAGAAAAACTCGGATACCTTCAGACTTCCGCCCTTTCTGCTGTAATTTGGATCAATCAGCAGAATACTCGAATACTGATGCGGAATCAACTCCTCAAGATGACAGAGCAGCTTTCCCTTAAGATCCTCAAAATCAATGGCAGTATACAGAGAATATAAAAGGTTGTCATAAGCGAGAAAATTATCCATCATTTATACCTCCTGAAGACGGCTTCCAGTTCATTTACATTCAAAAGATGAATTTAGACAAAAAAAGAGGCACTTCCTTCTACAGGAAATGCCTCTTTGCATTTGATGTACTCATTCTAGCAGACTTCTCACAAAAAATCCAGTACTATTTTTTCTTTTATACTTATTTTTCAGCATGTCCTTGTACTTCACACTTAACGGATAAGGCGAAGAAAGTTCTACCTTTGCCTGCGCGTCACCGATTATCAGAAATTTGTAAATTGTTGATATTCCCTCACGATTATTATAAGATATGTCAATGAAGCAACAACGAAATATATTTTTAGAACGGATTACGTAATGCAATCTGCGTCTGATATATTAAAGAAAAAATCAGAAAAGGTGAACCATTATGCTGAATCAGTTTTCGCGAACCCAGCTTCTTCTGGGCGAGGACGGAATAAAAAAATTACAGGACTCCCGAGTCATTGTATTCGGAATCGGAGGAGTCGGAGGATATGTCGTCGAAGGTCTTGTCCGTGCGGGACTTGGCGCCGTTGATCTCGTAGACGACGATAAGGTCTGTCTCACAAATGTAAACCGCCAGCTTGTCGCCACCAGGCGGACAATTGGGAAGTACAAGGTGGATGTGACAAAGGAAAGGATTCTTGATATCAATCCACATGTGAATGTCACCCTTCACAAGTGCTTCTACCTGCCGGAGACCGCGGACCAGTTTGATTTCTCCCAGTACGATTATGTCGTAGACTGCGTAGATACCGTCACCGCCAAGGTAGAAATCATCATGCAGGCAAAAAAAGCCGGCGTACCCGTGATCAGCTGCATGGGAGCAGGCAATAAGCTTGATCCCTCGAAGCTCCAGGTCGCCGACATCTACAAGACCACCATGGATCCCCTGGCGAAGGTGATGCGCCACGAAATGCGCAAGCGCCGGGTGAAAAAGCTCAAGGTAGTCTTTTCCACGGAAAAGCCGACGCGTCCTCTTGAGGACATGTCCATCAGCTGCCGCACAAACTGCATCTGTCCTCCCGGAACTGCCCGCAAATGTACGGACCGCAGGGATATTCCGGGCAGTTCTCCGTTTGTTCCCCCGGCTGCCGGCCTTCTGATCGCCAGCGAGATCTGCCGTGACATCACCGGCGTCCAGCCCGCAAAGTAATTCCGAACCGTCTGCAGAAACTAAACTGCCATACAATACATCGTGCCGCAAACCGTAAGAGCTACGGATTGTTACATGTTCCGTGCTTTGCGCTCCCACAGTCTTACAAGTGACAGACTTCGTCCGTCTGTCGTGGCATTCACCCCATCGCCTCACACTTTCTGTGGGCGGATGTGGCTCACTGCCCGCACATATTCAGATTTCGCGTGTTTGTGCTTCAACACCGCCGTCCGGCACTCGGATCAACGCGTGCCGGGCAGTCGGTCATGAGGTTATTTCTCCCCGCAGGCCTCCCGGATTCGCTTAATCACAATCCGCAGCGCCTTGATACGGGCATATTTCTTATCATCAGATTCCAGAATGTACCAGGGCGCAAAAGTCGTGCTCGTCTTCCGGATCATTTCATTGACCGCTCCTTCATACAGATCCCATTTGTCCCGGTTTCTCCAGTCCTCATCCGTAATCTTCCACCGCTTCTCCGGCGTGTTCTGCCGTTCCGTGAACCGCTCGAGCTGAGTCTCGTTGTCAATCTGCACCCAGAACTTGATCACAACCGCTCCCCAGTCCGTCAGTTCCTTTTCAAACTCATTAATCTCATTATAAGCCCGCTGCCAGTCGTTCTCAGAGCAGAAGCCCTCGAGCCTCTCCACCATGACTCTTCCATACCAGGTCCGGTCAAAAATCGCGATATGGCCGGTCTTCGGGAGTCTGGTCCAGAATCGCCACAGGAAATGTCTCGCTTTCTCATGAGGCTCCGGGCTTGCAATCGGATGCACCTCGTATCCCCGCGGATCGAGTGCGCCCGCAACCCTCTTGATGTTGCCACCCTTTCCTGCCGCGTCCCAGCCCTCATAGGCGATGATCACCGGTATCTTCTTCCGGTAAAGCTCGTAATGCAGATGGTTCAGTTCCTTCTGAAGTCTGCCGAGTTCCTCCCGGTATGTCTCCTCAGACATTGTCTTGTCTTTCAGGGAGATATCCTCGAGCTTCGGCATCTGCTTCAGCGGGAAGGGATTCTGCAGAATCGGAGCCGCCAGCGCCTGATTTTTCAATGCCGTGTCAATGCCCTGATTCAGGAACCGCAGAACCTGAAGCTCCGCCCATTTCTTGTCCTCCGCATCGATGATATACCAGGGCGCGACAGAACGGTTGGTATCCTCCAGAAAACGGTCATACACCTCCAGGCATTTTCCGTAATTTCTGTTCTCCTTCCGATCCTCACCATTTACGCGCCAGCGGGTATTCTTGTCCGCCGCGAGCGCCTCCAGCCGCTTCTTCTGCTCCTTCCTGCCGATCTGGAAGAAAAACTTCAGAATCAGATATCCATTGTCGTGAAGCGACCGCTCCGTCGTGTTGATGCTGTGAATTTTCTGCTTGTACTCCTCTTCGCTCATCTCGCCGGACATCACCCCGTTTGCGACTTCCTCCAGCCAGTAGGTATCAAAAAAAGTAAATTTTCCCGCCTCCGGGATCTCGAGCAGATACCGATAGAGGAACGGATACCTTTTCTCATCGGCAGTCGGCGCCGCAAAATTTTTGACCTTGAAAAACCGGGGATCAATGTTCCGGATCACCTTGCCGATCACGCTCCCCTTTCCGGCAGCGCCCCAGCCCTCAAAAATCACCATGACCGGAAGTTTTGCCTCCTTGATCTTAAGCTGATAGCCGGCAAGCTGCTCCCGCGCCGTCTTAAGTTCCTCTTTGATCTCATCCCTCTCAGGCGGGACCGCCTTCACGAAATCCTTTAACATGCTGCACCCTCCTTTTTTTCTGTATATATTATGATTTTATCACTTTTTCACGAACATTTCACCTCGCAATGCTTATACAATAAACCACCATGCGATAAGTCGTGCCACAAACTGTATAAAGCCAGCTGCTCCGTTGCTTCGCAACTCTCGCAGCTGCCACATGTGACCGACTTCGTCGGTCAGCCGTGGCGTTCGCCCCACCGCTTCACACTTTGTGTGAGCGGATGTGGCTCACTGCCCGCGCATATTCGCATTCTCGCGGTGTTTCACACCGCTCCATGCTCATACATGTTAGCGTCGTTCAAGCATGCAGTTTTCTGTGCATGCTTCGCATGCCCAAAAACAGCCTGCTTGACGACGGCTTTATACAGTAAAAGGGGCTGCCTTGCGAATTTCTTCGCAGGGCAGCCCCGGATTCGTTCATTTTATAAAATTTAATGTATCTGACTGACAGTTAAACCGCCGGAGAGATTCCAGACGGACAGGATCCGTTATTCGTTGGCAGCATGCTCAAATGCCGCAAGCTCCGGATGCTCTCTCTTTTCCTTTGTATAGTTCTCGTAGGTCGGCTTCTTGTGTTTCTCACTCGCCCAGATGCGGTCTGCAACCGGTGCCCAGTTCTTTGCGTAATCATCGCACTTCTCACAGAGCTCCTCTGCGGATTCCGGTGCCTCCTCGTTGGTCTGGTGTGCTCCCGTCTCCTTCACCATCTCACGAAGCAGCTTCGGGTTCTCAAGCATCGGGCAGGGACGAAGATGGTTGCGGTTGAACGGCTGTCCCTCGTGATATGCCATGAACAGCGGGCTCTGAAGCATCTCCAGAATGGAGTTGTCATGAATGTTCGTATTGGAGTAGTGGATAAATACGCAGGGTTCTGCGTCTCCGCTTGCATTAATATGGAAGTAGTTTCTTCCGCCCGCGATACATCCGCCTACATACTCTCCGTCGTTCTGGAAATCCATCGGATAGAACTGAATCGGACACTCTGCGGAACGGATGTAGCGGATTCTATTGATCATATACTCTCTCTGCTCCGGAGTCGGCAGAAGCGCCGGTACTGCGTTCTGACCGGTCGGCATATAGTGGAAGTAGAATCCGAACTTAGCGCCCTTCTCCTCCAGAAGATGGAAGAAGTCATCGCTCGTAACTGCATCGATGTTTGCTTTAGTATAGCAGATCGATGTACCAAACAGGATTCCATACTCATGCAGAAGATCCATTGCCTTCATAACCGCCGCGTAATGGCCCTCGCCCCGTCTTGCGTCGTTCGTATCCGGTGTTCCCTCGATAGAAAGGAAGAAGGTCATATTGCCCAGACGTGCGATCTCCTTCACCAGATCCTCGTCAATCAGTGTAGAGTTGGAGAAGGCTGCGAAATAGCAGTCATGATGTTTCTCCATCAGCTTCAGGATATCTTTCTTGCGGACCATCGGTTCTCCGCCGGTCATCAGGTACAGGTATACGCCAAGCTCCTTGCCCTGAGTGATAATCTTGTCCATGTCCTCAAAGGACAGGTTGTTCTTGTGGCCGTATGTACCGGACCAGCAGCCCTCACAGTGCATATTGCATGCGGAGGTCGGATCAAACAGAATCAGCCACGGAATATTGCAGTTATACTTCTCGCGGTTTGCACGGATTGTCTTCGTGCCGCGAAGGAATGCTTCATATCCAAGGTTCAGCAGTGTCATCTTGGCAAACTGCGGATTGGTCTCATCAATAATCTGGTCAATGAATTTCATCCACTTATTGTCCGGATCCTGAATTGCCTTCTTTACGGCTTCCACCTTTTCCTCAGAAAAAGCCTTATTTCCAAAAAACTTCTCCGCCCATCCCATGAAGGTCAGGTAGGTCTGTCTTTTATCTTTACTATTCTTTGCGCTCTTTAATAAACCATCGATTACAACTTCAACAGCCTTACGCTCTGCTGCATGCTTAACGTAACCAAGTGTAGATGCCATGATATTGTCTCCTCCTTATCATTTCTCTTGGATTATATTCTTCAAACCGATTTCCGTCCATCGGACAAACTCACGTTTATGTCTCAAAATTCGCCCTGTTTTCCCACTTCAAAAAAACTGTTACCCTGTTTTTATCTGTTTTCCGATCATCCGGCAAAACCCATTCATGCAAAATCTGTCCATTATCCGTGACTGCGTACGAGACACAGGCCGGATCCTCTTCCATTTCTTCTGCATGATTTCGACTCCAATCTCTTCCTAATAAGTTTTATTATCCTGCCCCGCCTCTTATGCCGCCTTATTCTTCTTTATTTTCCCTTCTCGATTTCTTCTTATTAATTCTGCTATCCTGCCCCGCCTCTTATGCCGTCTTATTCTTCTTCATTTTTCCTTCTCGATTTTTCCTTATTAATTTTACTATCTTGCCCCTGTTCTTAAGCTGTCTTATAATAGATTGGTTCCCGGGGACACCCGCGCGGCACGTCTCCGTGGTGAAGGTCTGCTATAAGAGATAAAAGAAAGGAATAAATATATGTGTGGAATCTGCGGATTTACCGGAACTGATGTAGAGCAGAAACCAATTCTGACAAATATGATGAACCGGATGATACACCGGGGCCCGGATGGCGGAGGCCAGTATATCGGCCCGGATATTGCCATGGGGCACCGGCGTCTCTCCATCATCGATCTGACAGATGCCGGAACCCAGCCTATGTACAACGAAGACCGCACCCTCGTATGTACCTTTAACGGCGAAATCTACAATTACAAGGAGCTGAAGAAGGAACTGCAGGCGAGCGGTCACATCTTTACCAGCAGCTCCGACACAGAGGTTCTCCTGCACGGCTATGAACAGTGGGGCACCTCGATGCTCGACCGCCTCAGAGGCATGTTTGCTTTCGTTCTGTGGGACACTAAGAAGAAGGAAATGTTCGCCGCCAGAGATATGTTTGGCATCAAACCTCTTTATTATACAGAAATTAACGGAAACATCATCTACGCATCTGAGATCAAGAGTATACTGGAATACCCGCTCTATCAGAAGGAGGTTAACCTCAAGGCTCTGGAACAGTATCTCTCCTTCGAATACTCCGTCCTCCCGGAAACCTTCTTCAAGGGTGTCTTCAAGCTGATGCCGGGACATTACATGATCTGGAAAAACGGCAGCAAAACGATCACCCGCTACTTTGATCCGATGCTGACTCCCTCGAAGGATCCCGTCGACCACGCGAAGCTGGTCGATCAGATCGACGAGACCATGCAGGATTCGATTCGCTATCATATGGTCAGCGACGTGGAAGTAGCCTCTCTTCTCTCGAGCGGCGTGGATTCCAGCTATGTGGCCTGTCATTTCCACGGCTCCCGCACCTACACGGTCGGATTTGATTACGAGAAATACAACGAGATCCCCTATGCGCAGGAGCTCTCGAAAACGCTCGGGATCGAAAACCACAGCAAGGTGATCTCCACAGAGGAATACTGGAAAGAGCTTCCCAGAATTCAGTACTTCATGGACGAGCCCCTGGCGGATGCCTCTGCCTCCGCGCTCTATTTTGTGGACCGTGAGGCTGCCAAGGATGTCAAGGTCATCCTCTCCGGAGAAGGATCCGATGAGCTGTTCGGCGGATACACAATTTACCATGAGCCCATGTCTCTTGCCGGCTACCAGAAGCTCCCGAAGGCACTGCGCCGTGGAATTGCCGCCGTAGCGGAAAAAATCCCCGGTCACCCGAAGGGAAAGAGCTTCGTCATCCGCGGTTCCAAGGATGTCGAGGAGCGATTCATCGGAAATGCCAACGTGTATGATATGAAGCTCAGGAACAAGGTTCTGAAATACCCGAGCGCCGGTTCTGCACCGTACACTCTCACAAAGCCTTTCTACGACAAGGTGAAAAACCTCAAGGACACCGAGAAGATGCAGTATATCGACCTTAATTTCTGGCTGATCGGCGATATCCTGCTGAAGGCGGACAAAATGAGCATGGCTCATTCCATCGAGAGCCGTGTTCCCTTCCTCGACAGAGAGGTCTTTAATCTTGCGAAAAACATCCCGCTCTCCGAGAAGGTTACCGATGACAACACAAAAGTCTGCTTCCGTGAGGCTGCTCACCGCTACCTGTCGGACGCACAGGCAAAGAAAAAGAAGCTCGGCTTCCCGGTTCCGATCCGCGTATGGCTGCGTCAGGACAAGTACTATAATATTGTAAAGAAAGAATTTACGAGCGACATCGCCGAAAAGTTCTTCCACACCGACGAACTCGTCAGGATTCTGGACGCCCATAAGGAGGGCAAAGAGGATTACGCGCGCCACATCTGGGTGGTATACATGTTCCTGCTCTGGTACAAGGAGTACTTCGTTGACGGTGAATGCAGCGTCTCCATCGAGGATGAACTGGAATATGAGCGGATCCGCAAGAACAACAGAAACGCGACGATGAATAACATCGGAGCGTAAGACTGCAGCCGGACTTCTCCAGGCAAAAATCGAAAAAGAGAGTGTCACTTGTTTAGTGGCACTCTCTTTTTCGAATTAAACCGTCCTCAAGCGGGCAGTTTTTATCTTTTTTACCTCACGGCTGTTTAACTGATGATCCGCTTCGGCGCTATCTGCGGCCAGTACTGCCCGGCAGCAGCGGTATCCATGTTCGCTGCCCTTCTGAACTAAGCTCTTATCTCAGCACTTCCGGACGTCGGTCCTTGTCTCGTTCCAGATGTTCTCCAGAGCCTGGTCTCTAAAACTCCTGTCTTCCATATAGTTCGCGGCATGATCTCCCCCGCGGTTCTTTCTTCCGTGCTTTCGTCCACCGGAAGTCTTTGTGCTGCAGCTTCCTCCGCAGGAGCAGCTGCTGCCGCATCCCTCACAGGAATCCGGATGCTTCAATGTATATCTGAGTGCAAAAACGACTGCAACGATAACAAGTGCTAGTATAAGAATTGTTCCTGCCATGTTCACACCTCCTGTTCACCTTAGAGTTTAATGTCTTTAACCGTTATTGTCAATATCAAACTCAAAATTTACAGCACTTCAAGCTCAAAATTTACAGCACTTCATCAGACAAATATTCCGCAGTCCTTCTGTCATCCTTTTCCGACAGGCAAATACCAGATTCTGGCACTTTCCCGTCCCGTTTCAGGCTGACAGCAGCGCTGCGGAACTTCTTTCACATATTAATCATTTAGCAATCAGCGCGTTATGCCATTGCCCGCTCTCCGGCATATTTCTTTGACGGTCTGCGGAACAGTGCCCAGATTACGAACGCCACGATCAGGATTGCCGCCACAGTAGCAGCCGTAAATACGCCGCCCGTAACCAGAAGTCCAATGTTGTAGACAATCAGGGAGAAGCAGTAGCCGACAGCCATCTGGAAGCCGAAGGTGATCCAGCCCCATTTTCTTGTGCCCTGCTCACGGAACGCTGTTGCGATTGCCACAAGGCAGGGAGCATCAAAGATATTGAACAGCATGAAGGAAAGTCCGGCAAGCTTGTTTCCGTTGAACATCGAGAAGATCGCGTTCTGCACATCCACTTCGCCGTCGCTTGCCGCATGTGCCAGAAGCGCCAGTGTTGCCGGAGCCTGCTCCTTTGCCAGCTCTGCGGACACAGATGCGACAGCGGCTCTCCAGTTGCCAAAGCCGAGCGGACGGAAGATCACAGCAATTCCCTCACCGATATATTTCAGGAAGGACTGCTCAACGTCCGCAGTGTAACCGGATCCGTTGAAGTTCATCAGGAACCACAGTGCCGCGCAGGCGATGAAGATAATCGTTCCGGCCTTGATCATGTATGCCTTTACTCTCTCCCACACATGGATCAGAACACCTTTGATGGACGGAACATGATATGCAGGAAGCTCCATGACGAAGGGCGCCGGATCTCCTGCAAAATAGCCGACCTTCTTCAGGCAGATACCGGAAATTACAACAATTGCGATTCCAAGGAAATACATGGAAGTCGGAATCAGGGAATTTCCCGGGAAGAAGGTTGAGGACATGATCGCTACGATTTCCATCTTCGCGCCGCACGGAAGGAAGGTTGCGAGCATGATCGTCATCCGTCTGTCTTTCTCATTCTCGATGGTTCTGGAAGCCATGATTGCGGGTACGCCGCAGCCGGTTCCGACAAGCATCGGAATGAAGGATTTTCCGGAAAGTCCGAATCTGCGGAAAATACGGTCCATGATAAAAGCAACACGAGCCATATATCCGGAGTCCTCCAGAATTGAAACAAAAAGGAACAGAACCGCCATCTGCGGAACAAATCCGAGAACCGTTCCGACACCTCCTATGATACCGTCAACGATCAGTCCCTGGAGCCATGGCGCGCAGTTTGCTGCAGTCAGCGCAGCTGTAACGCCGTTGTTGATCCAGGTTCCGAAAAGCACATCGTTGGTCCAGTCCGTCATAACGGTACCGATGGACCAGACATGGGATCCAACCGCAATATCATATACCAGCCACATGATTCCGATGAAAATCGGAATGGCTGCCCAACGGTTTGTTACAACGCGGTCGATTTTATCGGAAATTGTCAGTGCACCCTTCTGTCTTCCCTTAACAACAGACTTGGAAATGACATTCTGGATATAGGTGTATCTGGCGTTAGTGATGATGGATTCCGCATCGTCATCCTCGTCCGCCTCTGTTTTTGAGACAATCTTCTCAATTTCGTTCTTCACGGAATTGCTCAGGCTGATCTTCTCGATAGCCTTCTCATCTCTCTCAAAAAGCTTTACCGCATACCACTCAAGGTTTGTATCATCAACTGTCCCGCGGATCAGTGCCTTGATGGACTCCAGCGCCTCCTGTACCTTACCGGTGTAGATCTGAGGGATGACCGCTCTTTTTCCCGAACGGACAACTTCAAGACATTTTTCCGCTGCCTCTCTGCTTCCCTCGCCCTTAAGGGCACTCATTTCCACAACCTCACAGCCGAGCTCCGCCGAAAGCTTCTTCATGTTGATCTTATCGCCATTTTTTCTGACAAGATCCATCATATTCAGAGCAATTACAGACGGAATTCCAATCTCCAGAAGCTGTGTTGTCAGATACAGATTTCGCTCAATATTGGTAGCATCAATAATGTTCAGAATCGCATCCGGTTTTTCTTCAACAAGATAATTTCTGGATACCACTTCTTCAAGTGAATACGGAGAGAGCGAATAAATACCCGGAAGGTCCTGAATGATAACATCCCGGTTTCCTCTCAGCTTTCCTTCCTTCTTCTCAACGGTTACTCCCGGCCAGTTGCCCACGTACTGCGTGCTTCCGGTCAGATCATTGAACAGTGTTGTCTTTCCGCAGTTCGGATTGCCTGCAAGCGCAATCTTGATTGCCATGTCCTTCCTCCTGTTACTCGTTTTATATTTAATGTGTTGCTCTATGTTTTATCTGCTGCATTTGTATTCGTGACTCATCACGTATATTGTGATCCGTCACCCGTGGAAGAGTCTGTTTTAACAAATGTAAGCTTAGACTAACTTTGTGTCCATAAAAAAACGCATTCTCCCGGACGGCAATCATGCCATCTCAAGAATATCTGCGTCTGCCTTTCGAAGAGAAAGTTCATATCCTCTCACAGTGATCTCTACCGGATCTCCGAGGGGTGCCACCTTCCGGACGTAAATCTCGGTCCCCTTTGTGATCCCCATATCCATGATTCTTCTCTTTGTTTTTCCCTCGCCGTGTATCTTCACCACGGTTGAAGTCTCTCCGACTCCAATGTCTCTCAGTGTCTTCATCTGTTCCTCCTGATGGTATTTCTGTTCTGACCGCCCGATTTGTCGCTCATGCCGCGGAAACCATGATCCGTGATGCCATTTCCTTGACGAGTGCAAGCGAGGAATCCTTGATCTTGATGATCAGATTCCCGCCGTGTGAAGAAATGACCTGAATCTCAGCACCGACCACAAACCCCAGATCCTCCAGGTGTTTCTTTGTTTCGGCGGCACCACTGACCTTTCTGACAATAACCCAGTCTCCCTCTGATGCAAATGTTAATGGAAGCATATCAGTTCCTCCTTCCGCTACTCATTTTGCTGTCATTGCTGACATCGGGCCTGCTGGTGCATATGCCACATACGGGCAGGTCCTTCACGGCTGTATCTGTGCATAAGATAGAACAGTCTTACTGTTGTTAGATATATATCATCTCAGCAAGAACAGTCTAATTGTTTTTCGCGGTAATGTCAAGGGCAAAATCCCAGAGCAGCTGCAAAAAGCCGTACCTCCTTACGCAGGCGCAGAAAGCCAGAATCCCCGCACAGATGAAGAACACTGCATCTGTGCGGGGATCTCAGCAGGATCAGTTCCGGCAAAAACTATTAATCTTCGACGATTCTTCCGTCGATACCGATGGTCACAACGTTCCACGGAAGGAATTTTCCGCTGTTTTTCAATGCGTTCTCCGCCGCATACTGCAGTCCTCCGCAGCACGGGACTTCCATCCGCACGATGGTGACACTCTTGATGTCATTCCGCTCAATGATTGCCTGAAGCTTGTCTGTGTAGTCCAGCGGGTCAAGCTTCGGACAGCCTACGAGAACGACATGATTTCTGATAAAATCCTCATGAAAACGCGCATAGGCATAAGCGGTGCAGTCAGCTGCGATCAGAAGCTTTGCTCCGCTGAAAAACGGGGCAACTACGGGAACCAGCCGAAGCTGAACCGGCCATGTCGTCAGCCGGCTGACCGGTTCCGCCGCGCGGCGGCTGTCCGTTCTCTCACTTCCGAAGGCTTCGGAAGGAAGCGTTTTCCCTCCCTCTTCTCCTTCGTCCGACTCTTTATCCCGGTTGATCATCCGGAGTCTGCTTCCCGGACATCCGTGGAACTCTGTTTCTTCCTGTCTCATTTTCATTCTCTCCTTGACCGCTTCTCTGTCATACTCTTCTGCTTCTCTCTCAGTAATCGTGATCGCCCCTGCCGGACATTCCGGAAGGCAGTCCCCGAATCCATCGCAATAGCTGTCGCTGATCAGGTGTGCTTTTCCGTTCACCATCTCAATTGCGCCTTCATGACACGCTTTCGCACAGAGACCGCAGCCGTTACATTTTTCTTCATCTATATGTACAATTTTCCGAATCATTTACTTTCCTCCGCCTCTCTTCTCTCCTTCTGCTTCTTCGCTACAGCCATAAGCTGCTCATAAGCCTCTTCACCAACGCACTGCTTTGCGTATGCACACCACTGCACACAGCTCAGCGCATCATTATACACGACAAACCCACAGTTCTCACACTTTACTTCCGTATCGGTGGAGAACATCTCAATCAGATGTCCGCATTTCGGACATTTTTTCTCCGTGATTGTCGGCGTCTTATCTCTTCCCTGACACCCCATCATTACTGCCATCGTAATTACCTCCGTTCTCAACTCCGGCAGGTGGACTTTACGTACACTGTGTACTCACTGTCCTCTGCCTGAATGTGTGAACAATATATCATATATTTATGTTTTCTTCTGTATCATTTGTTACGAACAAGCACACTTAACGGATCGTGGGCGCCCGATGCAGGGCACACGTACCCCCGGTACATGCGTATGCCCTTCACGGTATTGCAGGGTCCAAGCGCGGCCGCTGGTCGGCATGACCCCCGGTATATGCGTGTGCTCTTCAACACGCATTGATCTGGTTTGGTTTTTAATTTTGCACAATTCGAAAATCGCTTTTATCACAAACTTGTGTTTAATTATTCTAACATAAATTAAAAAGCGTCTTGAAATAATACAGGAATAATGATAATCTGTTTCGTATAAGCATTTAAGTATTTAATGCTTATGGATAACAAGTTCTATTGATTTATATCAGATACGTTCTCATGATATTTACATTTCGCGGACGCTTTGCGATCACCAATATACAATCATGACACGTTCTCCTATCATGGATTTACAGGAAAGCAGGTAAATAATTATGACCATACAGAAATCAGCGGAAGATTATCTTGAAGCAATGCTAATGATGAAGGAGCAGCACGGATATATCCGCTCCATTGACATTGCCGACCACCTCGGCGTAACCAAGCCCAGCGTCAGCTACGCGACCAAGCGTCTCCGTGAAAACGGTTTTATCACCATGGATCATTCCGGCTTCATCACCCTGACCGATAGCGGTATGGAGATTGCAGACCGCATCTACAGCCGCCACAAGATGCTCACCGACTTTTTTACCGCCATCGGCGTTTCTCCCGAAATTGCAAGGACTGACGCCTGCAAGGTCGAACATGACATCAGCGAGGAAACCTTCAAGGCAATGTCCAGGTACAATGAAATCCTGAAAGAGACGCAGAACAAGGCAGCAGCTGAATCCTGAGACAAGAACGTTCTCCTTTCCGCTTGACCATAACTGTTCAAACGCTATAATATATGTTAATTGCAGTTAACTGCATGGAAGCATGGAAAGGAGAACAAAATGTATAAGACTACAGCATCTATTGAGGGAATGAGCTGCGGAATGTGCGAAGCTCATATCTGCGATGTCATCCGCAAGACTTTTCCCCACGCGAAGAAGGTTTCTGCCTCTCATATCAAGAACACTGCTACCTTCCTGACAGATGATGAAATTGACAGCAGTCTGCTGAAGGAATGTATCGAGGAAACCGGTTATCACTATACAGGATGCCGGACGGAACCTTTCGAGAAAAAGGGGCTCTTCCACTTCGGAAAATCCAAGGACTAAATCTGTTCCAAAAAATCCGATAATTAATTTAAAAAATGTTTGACATTTCTAACTAGTTATGATATTGTATTAACCGAAGTTAGTAATCACTAACTGCGCTGCATACAAAATCCTTTCAAAATTGTGATGTCCGGAACGCCACGGACATCGCGGCCGCTTTGGCGCTGCCGTGCATTATCCTAAGCGGGGAATGCAGATCCCTCCGCACCGGCTCCCGGACCTCTCCGGGCAGGGAGCCGGAGAAAATCTGCATTCCAGAAAAAATGCGCGGCAGTCCAATCCGCCGGTCTTACAAAGGACTGCGGACACGCAGTGTGCAGCAACAGACATTTGGGAATGTATACCCATCATAACTAAATGGGACGTGCCCATCACACGCCCCGCCTCCTCAAATGAGAGGTGGCCTCATCACCCACCTCTAATATCTATCCGAAGCACTGCCTCCCATCAAGGCAGTGCTTTATTTGGGTTCTGCGCCTCTCTCGTCCGCCGCTTCCTCTCTCCTCTCTGACGCCGGTTCCGTGCTTTCATTCCGGCCAGCCTCATGGCCGTTTTTTTCTGCCTGTGCCCGCTCCCTGTCACGTTTCTTGCTCTTCCGGTTTTCCAGTACCACCAGAATATAATTGTTGTATACATAATCCGAAATTGCCGCGAACGGAATTGCCAGAAGTATTCCGGGTACGCCGAACATTCTTCCTCCGACAATAATGCAGACGAGAATCCACACCGATGAGACACCCAGCGTGTTGCCAAAAAGCTTTGGCTTGATGACATAACCGTCAATTGTCTGCAGAATTATTGTAAAAATGATAAACCACAGAGCGTGCCATGGATTGTTCAGCACAAGGATAAACGCGCCGACAACCCCGCCGACGATCGGTCCGAAGGTCGGCGCCAGATTTGTCACTCCCACCACCACGGAAATCAGAAGATTATAGGGCAGACCCGCAATCAGGAAAAACACAAAGTTTGAGACTCCGATGATCAGCGCGTCCAGAAGTTCTCCAACAATATAACGGATCATGATTGTATTGCAGTGATTCCAGAATTTACAGGAGCTCTGAAACATCCGTTCTGAGAGAATCGCGTGCATCAGCTTTCCGAACCCCGCCTGAAGCCTGCTCTTGTCCGCAAGAAAATAGATCGACATGATCACGGCAATCACCCAGGTCATGATGTTTCTGCCGATCGAAAACGACGTATTGATGATGCTGTCTACATTAGATGGGATTTTCCCCACTATGGTATCCAGAAGCGCCTGACCGCCGTTGAGAATCTTGGAAAAATCAAACCTTGATCCGGCTGCCTTCTCCTGCAGATTCGCGAGGAGCGTTCGAATCTCATCCGCATATACATTGACATTATTGAAGAAAGTAATTATGCTGTTTACAATCTGCGGGATCAATGCCACCATCAGGAACACAAATCCGGCCAGAATAATCAGGATCGTACAGACAACGGCCAGATTTCTCCGGGCTGTCTCCCTGCGCATCCGGCGGAACACGAAGTGTTCGAATACCTTGGTCAGCGGATCCATGACATACGCGATAATCAGCGCGATAATTACCGGATTGATAAAACCGAAGAAGGCAGCGATGCCTCTGCCGACCACATCAAGATGCGAAAAAAACAAATATACAAGAACGCCGATGCTGATTGCCAGCGCATTGGATGCCCAACGGTTTTTCAGGATGTTTTTGTTGAACTTCATAGGTCACTCCCGGAGTTGTAAGATACAGATTTATGCGCTGCGGTTGCTCCCGCTCGGTTCACGCAGTTGCTGCGCCTGCTTTATGCGGCCGCCCCGCCCGATTCATGGCAGCCGGCTTCATGCGGCCGCCCCGCTCAGTTCACACGGCCGGCTTCCCGCATGTTCCATAGTAATATAGTTCCTGTTTTAATGCAAGAAGGATGCTTGTCCGCAAACGCCATAAGACACCGTACGCAACCCCCACGGGCACTGCCCCTTTCATTAAACCTCCGTTCGATCGGAGGGTTATTCCATACAGAAAGGACGCTTATATGCAGCACAATTTTTTTGCCACGATCTCAAGAATGAAATACATTGAAAGATGGGCGCTCATGCGCAATTCCAGACCAGAAAACCTCAGCGAGCATTCCCTTGAGGTCGCCATGATCTCTCACGCGCTCTGCGTCATAGGAAATGTAAGATATGGGAGACATCTGAACGCAGAAAAGGCCGCACTCTGCGGCCTGTACCATGACGCGTCGGAAATTATAACCGGTGACATGCCGACGCCTGTGAAATACGCGAATCAGAAGCTGAAAACAGCTTACAAGGAAGTGGAGGCGGACTCCGAAAACCGTCTGCTCGATGAACTTCCGGATGACCTCCGTCCCGCCTTTGAAGGGATTTTCCATGCAGAGAGCACGGAAGAAGAGCACTATATGCGCCGTCTGGTCAAGGCCGCCGATAAAATCTCCGCGCTCATCAAATGTATCGAGGAGGAAAATTCCGGCAACCGGGAATTCCGGACAGCGAAATCAACCACCGAAGAATCCATCCGTCATCTCGCCGCTGAAATGCCGGAGGTAACCGACTTCGTGAACGAATTTCTTCCTTCATACGGAAGGACTCTCGATGAACTGCTCACAGAATCAGTCCGACCAAAAACACAACCACACAACAGCTGATCGCCACCGCGAAAAGATCTTCTGTGATCCACGCCACAATCAGCCCGACAATCAATGCCGCCGCGCCTGCTGCAACGTGATTGGTGGCCGTGAGAATGGCCGGAAAGGTCATCACCGCCAGAGTCACATACGGGACGTAATAAAGGAAGGACCGGAACCACCTGCTGCGGATCGGTTTCCGGATGAACAGAAACGGCAGAAGCCGGATGGCATAAATGGTCAGTGCCATGATCAGCAGAGAAAGATATATGTTTTCTGACATCTCAGTTCACCTCTCCCTTCTCCGCCGATTCTTCTCCGTCTTCTCGCGGACGCAATGCCGCCGCAATTCCCGCAATCACAATCGTCAGAATGATGACCCGGAAGCCGGAGGAAATACCGGAAAGTCCGGGAATCACGGAAAACAGCCAGCTTGCAAGCATCGATACACCTACCAGACCGCCGATAAAATGATTTTTCTTCGCCGGCGGAATAATGATCGCAAGGAACATCCCGTACATGGCGACGCCGAGCGCATTGGAAGCCCAGGCCGGCAGGATGTTCCCCATCAGCACGCCGAGAACCGTCCCCGCGCACCAGCCCGAGACCGAAACGGCAGTAATCCCGTAGGTATACCGCGGATCGAGGAAGCCGTCCACAGAGACGGACAGTCCGAAGATCTCATCCGTCATACAGTAGGCCAGGAGGAACCGGTGCAGGGGGCTGTTCTTCGGATCAAGCTTCTGTGTGAGCGAGCAGCTCATGAGAAAATACCGGAGATTGACAATGACCGACGTTGTGATCATCTCGAAGATGCCGGCGCCCGCCGAGATCAGATTAATCGCCGCGAACTGTCCTGCGGACGCCACCATCGTCAGCGACATCACAAAAGACTGCACACTGTTCATTCCGGCGTTTCTGGCCGAGATTCCCAGCGCGAATGAAACGGCAAAATAACCCATACAGATCGGAATTCCGTTGCGCAAACCGTACGCAAACCATCCCGCTGCAGAATGGGGTACCTTTTTCTTTTTCCCCACAGTATCCATCATATCCCCCTGCACACTTCCTTTACTGCCTTATCACAAAGCAGCAAAAAACCTCTTCATCTCTACCAGATCTACCAGAATACCACCGCATTCTCGCACCGACGGTCCAAAGAATTCTTCATCCGAAGGCCTCAGTACGCAATGACCTCGCATCCGTTCTCTGTCACAAGCACCTGTACCTCCCACTGTGCGGACGGAAGACCGTCCTCAGTATAGATCGTCCAGCCGTTTTCCTCATCCTGGAAAATATCATCGCGTCCCATATTCACCATTGGCTCAATTGTGAAGCACATACCCGGTACCATCAGCATCTCCGTCCCCGGAACACTGACGTAGCTCACCCACGGATCCTCATGGAATTCAATTCCGCACCCGTGGCCTCCAATTTCACGCACAACGCTGTAGCCATTCTCCACCGCGTGCTGATGAACCGCGTTTCCCATGTCCCCAAGACAGGTCCACGGCTTCACGTTCTTAATGCCAATCTCGACACATTCCTTCGTGACATCCACAAGCTTTTTCTTCTCCGGTGATACGTTCCCCATGCAGAACATGCGGGAGGAATCCGAAAAATAGCCATGATAAATGGTGGAAACATCTACGTTGATGATATCTCCGTCCTTCAGAATAACATCCGGAGAGGGAATGCCGTGGCACACCTCCTCGTTAATCGAGGTACACACGCTCTTCGGGAACCCCTCGTAATTCAACGGTGCGGGGATTCCGCCCATCTTTGTGGTCGTATCATACACGATCCGGTCAATCTCCTCTGTACTCATACCGATCTTTATTCTGGACGCAACCTCGTCGAGCACCGCGATGTTGATTTTCGCGCTGGCCTTGATTCCCTCGACCTGCTCCGGGGTCTTGATCAGCTTCCTTTCGGGAACGATAAATCCCTTTACCTCAAATTCACGGATTTTTTCATCAAAATCCATATGGCAATGTTTATACTTCTTTCCGCTTCCGCACCAGCAGGGCGCGTTGCGGTCTAATTTCTTATCTTTGAACTGCATATCTGCACTCCCTTTCTGTAATTGGAACGGGACAAACCGAAAGCGGCTGCCGCAGAATGGATCCACTGCACACCTGAACAATCAGTGCCCCGCCTTCAGACAAGAACCGAAAGCGGCTGCTGCAGAATGGATCTGCAGCAGCCGCATGGGTTCATCATCATTCTGCTGTATCAATCAGCTCCTTCAGATGCTCTCTGTCCATCTTCGTGCACATGGCAACGAGCTGATCCAGCGGTACATTGTGAAGCTGCTGCTTCTGACCGCGAACCGTAATGGATACAGTATCCGAAGATGCCTCCTGGTCGCCGACAACAACGATATACGGATCCTTGAAGGTCTTGTAGGTCTTGATCTTCTCGTTCATGTTCTTGTCCGCGTAATCAACCTCTACACGGATACCCGCGTTCTTGAGGGCGTTTACAACCTTCTTCGCGTAGTCGTTATGCTCCGGACGAATCGGAACAACAGCCACCTGATACGGGCTCAGCCAGAACGGGAAAGCTCCCTTGTAGTTTTCGATCAGAATACCGATGAAACGCTCCATCGATCCGAAGATCGCGCGGTGAATCATTACCGGCTGCTTTACGGAGCCGTCCTGTGCCGCGTACTTCATATCAAAATTCAGCGGAAGCTGGAAGTCCAGCTGGATGGTTCCCATCTGCCATTCTCTTCCGAGAGCATCCTTCATCTTAAGATCGATCTTCGGTCCGTAGAATGCTCCGTCGCCCTCGTTCACCTCATAGTTGCCCGGTCCGTATACATCGTCCAGAATATCCTTCAGATCCTTCTCGGCTTTGTCCCATACCTTGATGTCACCCATATAATCATCCGGTCTGGTGGAAAGCTCAGCCTTGTAGGTCAATCCGAAGGTTCCGTAGATCTGTGTCGCGATGCTCATGATATCCTTGATTTCAGAAGCGATCTGCTCCTCAGCCACAAGGATATGCGCGTCATCCTGACGGAACATCTGAACACGGAAGAGACCGTTCAGCTCTCCGGATTTTTCCTTTCTGTGGATGACATCTACCTGATTGATGCGGAACGGAAGATCTCTGTAAGAGCGCAGATGCTTCTTGTACACCAGAATCGCGTTCGGGCAGTTCATCGGCTTGCACGCATAGTAATCGCTCTCATCCTCCTTCACACCCGGGATGATGAACATATTCTCTTTATAGTGGCCCCAGTGACCGGAAGTCTGCCAGAGCTTGGAGTTGCTGAGAACCGGTCCGGAAATCTCCTGATATCCGTGATCCTCATGAATTCCTCTCCAGAAATTCAGAAGAGCGTTGAACATCTTCCAGCCACGGGGAAGCCAGTAAGGCATTCCGGGAGCGCTCTCGTCGAACATAAACAGTTCAAGCTGCGGTCCGAGCTTCTTGTGATCCCGCTCCGCGGCCTCGCGCAGGAGTTTTTTGTACTCCTTGAGCTGCTGCTTGTCCGGAAATGCGGTGACATATATTCTCTGAAGCTGATCCCTGTTCTCATCACCTCTCCAGTACGCGCCGGAAATGGAGCGAACCTCGAAAGCGACATTCATCAGCTCCTGGGAGTTCTCTACGTGAGGTCCTCTGCACAGGTCAACGTAATCATCGCCTGTATAGTACAGGGTGATGGTCTCGTCTTCCGGAAGTTCCTCGATCAGTTCTGTCTTGAACTTCTGATCCTTGAAAATTTCAAGCGCCTCCGCTTTGGATACAACCTTCCGTGTCCACGGTTCTCTTCTCCGTATCACCTCATGCATCTTGTCTTCGATGGTCTTGTAATCATCGTTGTTCAGCGTCCTCGGAAGTATGAAATCGTAATACAGTCCGTTCTCAATCTGCGGACCGATTGCATACTGTACATTCTCTTTACCGAAGAGTTCAATGACAGCCTTCGCAAGGATATGCGCGAGTGAATGACGATAAACCGCTAAAAATTCTTCTTTTTCCATAGTACGTCTCTCCTTTGCTAAGATCGCTACCAGCGATCTGCCTTATATAACTGCCACGCGCCGCTGCATTGCGCCGCTTTGCCTGACGAGTTCGATTATATACCCTCAGACTCGTATTGTCACCCGGAAATCAAACTTCGGCCGGTGTTTCCCTGAATATTGCGACTATCCTGCCGCTCAAACCATGCGTAAAAATACTTACATCAAGATGTGGTAAGTCTTTGCACAAGTTACACACTCCTGGCTTACACCCCGTGCCTCGCGAAGCCTTTTTGCGGCTGCTCAGTTGTCTTCCGCAGTCTTCTGCTGTGTCTGCCGTGCTGCCTCTCATCCGAGAATCTGTCTCACCATCTCCGGCGTGAAGGTAACACCCGCAAGGTCCCCCGTTTCAATCTGATAAAGGGCATTCGCCGCCAGATGTTCCGCCGCCTGCTCCAGATCACGGCAGCCGGGCATCCGGGCAAATTTCTCAATCACGACATCGGCCGCGTCATCCGGAATGATGCACTCTTCTGCCTTCATCCCCATCCGTTTCAGGATCTTCGGAAGAGAAAATCTCGAGAAGATAACCTTCTTTTCTTCCGGCGTATAATCCGGAATATCGATAACCGCGAATCGGCTCATCAGTGGAGCGCTGATCCGAGACTTGTCATTTGCCGTCGCGATCGGATAGACGCCTCCCGTCGGAATCATGCACTCGATGTAGTTGTCGGTATATCCCAGATTATCCAGAAGTGTCAGCAGAGCGTCCGCGGGATTTGCGCCGGAATCCCCCTGATCTGCCTTATCCAGTTCATTGATGATGAAGACAACATTGTCGGAGCCTGCTCTCGAGAACGCCTCCATGATCAGACCCGGTTTCGCGTTCGCGTAAACTCTCGGACTTCCGGTCAGTGCCTCCGGATCCGTTATCGCACTCATATCCAGCGATGCCCATGGAAGTTTCAGGATCCTCGCGACCGCATAGGCGATCTGCGATTTTCCCACACCGGCAGGACCGGCCAGAAGGAGTCCATAGGCAGGAAGAGTGTGTGTGCGGTTGATCTGGATGATCGTCTCAATGATTCTCTGTTTCACCTTTTCCAGTCCGTACAGCTCCTCGTCGAGAATTTCACGGGCGCGCTTCGGATCGATCGACTCAAACCATGCGCCCTTCCACTGAATATTCAGCATCATGGAAAGCGCACGCTGCGCATGCCGTCTCTCGTCCTGGCTGATGGTATTGGTCCGGATCAGAGACAGATTCCGCTGTGCCCATCTCCGGATATTCGACGGAAGGACAGCTCCCGCACACGCCAGAAAATCCGTCATGCTTGAAATGTCCGTCAGCTTTACCTGCTCTTCCTGCTCCTCCTCTTCCTCCTCCGGGTCAGATTCCTCCTGAAATCTCCCCGCCAGAATCCGTCCGATCGTCATCTGCAGAAATCCGTCCGTGCCTGCGGCAACCTTTCCCGAATAATTGACCGCATGAACCTTGTAAATTCCGAAACCATCCGCCATCTGACAGCCGGACAGCCTTACCGGAACCTGATTTTCTCCCAACCATCTGATCAGCCGTTCAAACCTGCGGTCCACCCTGAGGATATCGGTATACTCCGGACCAGCCCCGGTCTTATACTCAAACCCAGTCCTTCTCGAAGGATTCATGAAATTGCCTGTAACATGGTGCTTCAGTTTTTCCCCGGACGGCTGTCTCAGTATGAGAAACGGATGCTCCGGATTCGCTGTATCCGCCTCAGAATCAAATGTCGTATAGGTACATACGGGGCCATCCGGACTTTTTGCCTTCTTCGCCTCCCGAAGAGATTTCAGGTCAAATACCTGACTGCCTCTTGACTGGATTTCCGTCATTTCAATTCCTCCGATAGATAAAAATATAAGAACGTTGTCTTCAGCTAATAAGTTATGGTGCCCTCCGGAGTTCAGCTGCCGCAATACTGATCCCAGAGTATACCTGTCACAGCGAATTTGCCACAATAGGCCTGCAGGATTGCAATTGTTTCTTCACATACTCTTTGAGTCTAACAAAATCGGCTTCGCAAATCAATATTTGCATATGCGACGCGCGTGACGATCCTGTCTGCGTTTTCGAAGAGCTTATACAGTAAACCCCATACGATAAGTCGTGCCACATACTGTATAAGCTACGGATTGCTCCGTGCTTCGCACTCCCGCAATCCTACAGGTATTCGCGTTTTCGCCGTGTTTCACACGGCTTCACGCTCATACCTGTTGCCTTCGAAATCGCATACAGTCTCTTACACACGCTTCGCGCGTGACGATCCTGTCTGCGTTTTCGAAGAGCTTATACAGTAAAAAGGAGCGCGGCCATCGGCCGCACTCCCGTCATTTTAAATGATATTCATCTGAACAATACTGACTTTCAGACAATTAGTCGTACAGGTTCGGAGCGATATCCGGATCGTCGATGTTGTCTGCGTTGTACCAGTAACCTGCTGTCGGAACATCCTGAAGCTCCTGTCCGTTAGCAGCTGCTGTCAGAGCATAGATTGCGTAATATCCCATCATCAGAGGAGACTGGGTAACTGCGCCATAGAGCTGTCCGCTCTGTACTGCTGCCTTGATGGTAGAACCAGCGTCGAAGCCGACACCGATAACGTCGCCGTTGGATACGTCAGAACCAAGAACGGAAAGGTTAGCATCTGCTGCCAGAACACCTTCTGCTGCGGTCTGGTTGGAACCGAAGATTGCGATGGTATCCTCTTTGGAAAGGATGGTCTGTGCCTCTGTGGAGCAAAGCTCTACAGTTGTCTGTGCCGGAACTGCTACCTCGATTACAACATCTGTGTCACCGGTATCAGCGCCTTCAGCGTTGTTTACATAGAACTCGTTGCCTTCTACGGAAACGGTCTTGCCGTCTGCCTGGATGAGCTTGATCATCTCGTTGATGAATCCAAGACCACGCTGCTGAATGTTCAGAGCGGTAGCATCCTGGTTAACCTCACCGATACGAACCTGGCCGTCAGCGTTCTTGATCTCATCCTTGATCGCGTCATACATGTTGTCTGCTGCTACAGAGCCTGCCTGTCCGTTATCTGTTGCTACGGTACATACGATGGATCCGTCCGGAGCATCCGCAACACCTGTATCAAATGCTACAACAGGAATTCCGTCTGATGCGCAGGTCTTCAGAGCGTCAAGTACGGAAGTTGTATCGCAGGCTGCAAGGCCGATTCCTACCGGCTTGGAAGAAATTGCGGAGTTCAGCATGTTAACCTGGTCAGCGATATCAGACTCGGAGTTCGGTCCCTGGCAGTCATAGGTAACACCAAGCTCGTCAGCTGCCTTCTTCATACCCTGCTGAGCGGCATCCCAGTAAGTGGACTGGAAGGACTTAACCAGCATCGGGAAGTTGTAAGCCTCGTTTGCCTTCAAGCCGTCAAACTGCTTTGTAGCGTCATCTGTGCTCTCTGCCGCGGAGCTGCTGGATGTGGATGCAGCAGCAGTCTCAGAACCGCTGGTCGATGCTACGGCTTCTGTGGAAGAGCTGGAAGTGGATGCTGCAGCGCTGCTGGAAGTGGATGCTGCTGAGCTGCTGGATGACTCAGATTTGCTTGCTGATGTACTCGTGGATCCTGATCCGCATCCTGCAAGCAGAGTTGCTACCATTGCTGCACTCATTAAGGTTGCTACGACTCTACGTTTCATGTTTTTCCTCCTTTAAATACATTTATTAGTTTTTGTATTTATTTGCATTCCGAAATGTCCCTTCCGGAAATAACAAATCCAATATATCATTTTTTGAATAAACTGTAAACATTTTTTGAACAATCTGTGTCCAAAATCATCCACAAATTATTGTTTGAAATTTTGTCGCTTTCGTATAAATTCTTTGAAAATGTCAAATCTTTTTCTGAACCCGCGGCCGGATGCAATTCTCAGGCTCGTTGCCGTCAAATATGTCTGACAGCAAAGAACCTTCTGCACCCGCCCGTGGCTGAATGCAAGCTTCAGACTGCAGCTGCGCGGCGTTTCTTGATGATATCAATCAGTACGGCTACAATCAGAACCACACCGGTGATAATCTGCTGCCAGTTCGCCTGCAGACCGATGTAGGGAAGACCTGTCTTCAGGAGGCAGATGATCATTACACCGATGAAGGTACCGATAATGGAACCGTAACCGCCGGTTGCGGATACACCGCCGACAAATACTCCGCCGATGGCATCCATCTCAAGTCCGGCTCCGGTACCAGGCTGTACGGTGGGCGTTACCGCCGCATAGGCGATCGCCGCAAGTCCTGTAAAGAAACCGCAGACAACATAAACCATTACGTGATAGAATTTTACATTAATTCCGGAAAGAGCAGTTGCCTCTCTGTTCGATCCGATGGCAATGGTATAACGGCCGAATCTGGTGTGATTCAGAACGAACTCCATGACAAACATCAGCACCAGCATCACGAAAAATCCGATGGGGAACTTGAACGCTCCTCTTCCGGAGCCGAAGGTCAGCTTGAAGATCGAGTGAAACCATCCGCCGGGCTGCTGCAGCGTCGGCCACGGAGTAGCCGGGCACATAGATCCGATACCACGGGTAATCATACAGGTGGAAAGAGTGGCAATGAACGGAGCCAGTCCCATGACACCGATCAGAACTCCGTTCAGAAGTCCGATCGCGCATCCGAAGAGGATGCAGATCAGCATGGCAGCCACAACCGGAATGTTGTTGTTCCGGATCAGGGTTCCGCCGACCAGCGCGTAGCATACCATACCGGTACCAATGGACAGGTCTACACCTGCGGTAATCAGCGGGAAGGTTACGCCAAAGCCCATCAGCATGTCATAGTAAGAGAAGTCCAGCATACTAAGGATAGAAGAATACTTACGGAACTCCTTACTAAATATGAAATAGATTACCATCAGCAGAATTGCGATGAGTAACGCTATATATCTCTGATCATTCAATAAAGATTTCTTCTTCGTCATGTCTGTCTCCCCCTCAATTGATATTCCGAGTAGCCTTATCCATGATGTTCTCCTGTGTGGCTTCCTCGATCCGGATTTCACCGGTCTTCTTGCCCTCACACATAACCACGATACGGTCACTCATTCTGAGAATCTCAGTCATTTCAGAAGAAATCATGATAATCGATTTTCCTTCTGATGCCAGCTTGTTCATTAATTTGTAGATCTCGTTCTTCGCGCCTACATCGATACCTCTGGTAGGCTCATCAAAGATCAGGATATCACTGTTACGAATCAGCCACTTGGCAATGACAACCTTCTGCTGGTTGCCGCCGGACAGGTTCATAACTAGCTGATCCGCGCTCGGTGTCTTTGTCGCGAGTTCCTTGATCAGTCTCTCTGTCTCCTTCTTTTCTTTTGCCTTATTGATAAAAGGTCCGTTTGAAAAATCATCGAGACATGCCAGTGTAGAATTCTCAATGATCGATTTCTGTACAACAACTCCGAAACGGCGTCTGTCCTCGGAAAGGTATCCGATGCCGGCTTTTACCGCGTCCTGCGGGTTGTTGATCGTAACCTCATGCAGCTTTCCGTCCTTGCCCATGATGGAGATTGTTCCACTCTGCTTCGGATCTGCGCCGAAGATTGCTCTCGCCGTCTCAGTACGGCCAGCACCCATCAGACCGGAGAATCCTAGGATTTCTCCCTTGTGAAGTTCAAAGCTCACATCCTGAACCATATGGCCCGCGTTGAGATGATCCACCTTCAGAACAACCGGTGCGTCCGGCGGACACATGCTGTGCGTCTTCGGATCCTCATAGATTACACGTCCTACCATCATGTTGATGATGTCTTCCTTCGTGGAATCCTTGGTAATCAGCGTTCCTACATATCCGCCGTCCCGCATGACCGTTACACGGTCTGTGATGACCTTGATCTCGTCCATACGATGAGAGATGTAAATAATACCCATGTTCTGCTCCCGCAGATCACGGATGATCTTGAACAGATCATCAATTTCCTTCTCTGTCAGCGCGGCAGACGGCTCATCGAAGATAATCAGCTTGCAGTCATGGGAAATTGCCTTGGCGATCTCGCACATCTGCTGCTTTCCGACTGTCAGATTCTTCATCTTCTCTCTCGGGTTGATATCGATCTTCAGCCGCTCAAACAGCTTTTTGGAATCCTCGATCATCTTTCTGTCATCGATACGGATTCCCTTCTTCGGCTCCCGGCCGATGAAGATATTCTGCGCAACGGTCAGATCGCCGACCATGTTCAGCTCCTGGTGCACGATGACTACGCCCGCGTCCTGAGCCTCTCTTGTGTTGTGGAACTCTACTTCTTTTCCAAAATATGTGATCGTTCCGGAATCCTTCTTGTAAATTCCGGTAAGAACCTTCATCAGTGTTGATTTTCCGGCACCGTTTTCTCCCATCAGCGCATGTACTTCACCGGCTCTTACCTCGAGGTTTACATGATCCAGTGCGTGAACGCCAGGAAAAGATTTATCGATACCCTTCATTGTTAAAATGACTTCGCCCATTCTCTTCTCCTTTCCTTAGTTCTTTCTGCGTCTGGCGGTTACATCGGCGTATACTGCGACGATAACGATGATACCTGTTACAATCAGCTGTATATCTTTACCAAGTCCAAGTGCAAGGATTCCCTCCTGCAGCAGTGAAATGATAAATACACCGATTACCGTTCCGAGAATAGATGCAAGGCCGCCGACCATGGAAGTTCCTCCCATGACGCATCCTGCGATAGCCTCGTTGTTGTACTGATCGCCATATCCCGGCTGAACTGTGGTATATGCTGCCACGAAGAAGATTGCCGCGATACCGGTAAGAAGTCCGCACATTACATATGCGCTCATCTCCCACTTCTTCGTGTTGACGCCGGACAATCTGACCGCTTCACGATTGGATCCCAGACAGAGAATATAGCGTCCCATCTTTGTATTGTAGAGAATGATGCCGCAGATAACAGCTGCGATGGCGAAGATCACCAGGCCGACCGGGAAACCGTTGAAGGATACGATGTTACGGAACCATCCGTTCACCGGATCCGTGGAAAGCGGCCAGCTCTGTGACTGCGTCTTGGTGAATACGGCAGCAGCACCCTTCGCGATGTTCATCGATGCCATGGAAATGATAAACGGCGGGACCTTCTGATACGCCACCATATATCCGTTGAAAATTCCAAATACCAATCCGATAATGATTGCAATGATGATGTCCGCAACCAATGGCATTTTGTAGGAATTCAGGCAATAGCCTCCGACCAGCGCGCAGCAGAACATAACCGGTCCGATCGAGAAATCGATACCTCCTGTTGCGATTACAAAGGTAACGCCGAGTGACAAGAAGCCAAGAAAATAAACGTAGTTCATGGTATTCAGCAGGTGCTTTGTACCCGCGGCCGCAAATCCTTTGATTCCGACACAGAATGCCACGTACATGAGAATCAATACGCAAATCAGTATGATTCTGTTGAATCCGATTTTCTTGACGATTGGGTTTTGCTTGATCTTTTCCAATTTTCTCCCTCCCGATGCATAGTTTTTGCCTTTCAAAGCTCCGGACGATCTGCGGTTATCGGCACCCGTGGCATCCGGCGTTTTGTGAGATTTCACCAAAACCTGTCATGGTGAAACGTTTCGCTGTGTCTTATTATGGCTTAATTCACATTTCTTGTCAATAGTTTTTGCACAAATAAACCGTGTAAATTCACAGTTTGTCGTTCAATTGCACAAACTCTAAAACTCTGCACATTTATTCTCAGCACTCGCATCCCCCTATCGGGCGAATCGAATCCCCCTTCATCACCGTTGCCTTCAGCACAACGTTTCTAGGTGCAAGATCTTCCTTGCTGTTGATCCGTTCCAGCAGCAGCTCTACACTTCTGGACCCAAGTTCCTCCATCGGCTGCTTCATCACGTAAAGCTTCGGACTGATGATCCTCGGCAGAAGAAGATCATCAAATCCAAACAGAGAAATATCTTCCGGGCAGTGAAATCCGGACTCATTCACCGCCATCACAACTCCCAGGTTAATATCGTAATTTGCCATAAAAACCGCCGTCGGCCGCTCCGGCAATGCCAGAAGCTCTTTCATGCTCTGATATCCGTAATCCACCGTCTGGCTTCCCGTCTTGATGTATTCTTTTCGCATCTCAAGCCCATGTTGTTCCATCGCCTCCAGATATCCCTGCATTCTCTGCGCTCCGGTGTATTCATGATCAGAACAGATAATTGCAATCTTTCTGTGTCCCGCACCAATCAGAGTATTTACTGCTTCCTCCGCGGCTTCTTTATTATTGATGGTAACACAGTCTTCCCTGTTTCCATTCAAGGCCCGGTCAATCAACACAATGGGGATGCCGGCATCCCGTGCCGGCTGCAGAAAATCCGCATCCCGCTCTGCCGGTATAATGATGATACCATCCACCTTCTTATTAAGAAGAAACTGCAGATTCGAGTGCTCCATCTCCGCGTCTCCGGCGGAATCGCAGATCAGCACACCATAGCCTTTTTTTCTAAGTTCCTTACCGATGGTGCTCAGAATCGTCCCGTTGAAGATACTGGCAATGTTGTACACGATGACACCGATTGTCTTTGTCCGGTTCGTGACCAGTCCCCTTGCGATTTCATTCGGCCGGTAATGCAGGCGCTTCACTGCTTCCTCGATCTTCTCCCTGTTTTTCGGGAGTACATTTCCTCCGTTGAGATATTTTGAAATTGTCGCAAGCGAAAGGCCGGTTTCCTCTCTGATATCCTTAATGGTTGCAGGCATATTTTTCCCCCTCTTACTCTCTCCGGCGAATTTTTTCGTCACATTTCTAGAACAAAACGTTTCGTAATGAAATAATTATATATTTTTGCACAAATTATTTCAAGAGTATTCTTAAGCTCTATCACTTCTGGCTGCCCATTCCCCTATTTCGAAGCAGGATCATCTGCTGCGTTATTTCTTCTGTTCGATCATTCTTCTTCTCGATTATTCTCTTTTGGCCCAAGGTCGTAAATTCAAGAATTTCTTCCTTACACACAGCACCTTTTCGTTTTACTCTCGCCGTTTACAGGGGTCGTAAATACCAGAATTTCTTCCTTACACACAGGACAGATCTGTCCGTTCTGAACAAGGGAATCTCAACTGTCCTTGCTGATGTATGCGGACCATTCAGACATGATTATGAACGGTCCTGGATAATTCCCTCCTGCACAGGTGAACGGAACTTCCGAAGAGAAATCAGATATAAAAAGCTACCGCCTAAAAGTTCATAGCCGTATGAAATATGGATTGACAGCGTTGGAGCAGGCTGTCAGTATGGAATTAAAAGGATAAAT
The DNA here is from genome assembly GCF_052119185.1 of Bilifractor sp. LCP19S3_H10. Lineage (NCBI taxonomy): Bacteria > Bacillati > Bacillota > Clostridia > Lachnospirales > Lachnospiraceae > Bilifractor > Bilifractor sp. LCP19S3_H10. The sequence goes on along the minus strand of NZ_JBQKFT010000005.1, from coordinate 95,518 downwards.
CAGAATTAGAAGCTCGTAATTCTACAGGCGTTTACCAAACCTCACAAGGTTTTCATAAAGTCCTCCGAATACCTGCAGGATTTCGGGAGTGCGGAACACGGAGCAATCCATATCTTATACGGTTTGTGGCACGACGTATCTTATGTGGGTTTCCTGAGGTATGTATGAGCATTTTGAAAAGATAGAAAATTAACAGGAGGAAAGCGAATGAGCGATATTATTCAAATCGATAATCTTAACAAAAGCTTTGGAAGTGTAAACGCTGTTCAGGATTTGAGTTTTCGCGTGAAAAAGGGAGAGCTGTTTGCTTTTCTTGGTATCAATGGGGCAGGAAAATCAACTACAATCAATATCATGTGCGGACAGCTGTCGAAAGACAGCGGAAGCGTTTTTATTTTTGTGTCTTGCTATGTTATAATCTAATTACAAATAGGTCAGTCGTACTTATTATAAAGGTTATAAATACAATGCAATTAGGCACAAATAATCATTCGATATTCGTGCTGCACTATCATCTTATCATGTGCGTAAAATATCGGAACAAGGTAATAGATGACGAGATTTCTATACGTCTGAAAGAAATATTTGTCAGGATCGCTCCTACATATAACATAACATTGGAAGAATGGAATCATGATGTCGATCATGTTCATATTCTTTTTAGAGGACAGCCAAATACAGAGATCAGTAAATTTATCAATGCCTATAAATCTGCAAGCAGCCGTATCATAAAGAAAGAATTTCCTATGATACGTAAATTCCTTTGGAAAGAGATGTTTTGGTCACAAAGTTTTTGTTTACTGACTACAGGAGAAGCTGCTGTAGACATTATTAGGCAATACCTTCAATCTCAGGGTAAGAAAAATGGCAAACAGGGCAATTAAGTATCGGATATATCCTACAACGGAACAAAAGATCATGTTTGCAAAAACCTTTGGCTGCTGCCGCAAGGTTTATAATCTCATGCTCGCAGATAAGGTGGAAGGCTATAAAGCAACTGGTAAATTCCCAACGGTTACACCGGCAAAGTATAAGAAAGATTATCCATATCTCAAGGAAGTCGATAGTCTTGCTCTCGCCAATAAGCAGCTGGATCTGCAGGCAGCTTTTCGCAATGCTTTTAGCAAAACCCGTAAGAAGAAAAATGGTTTTCCAAAGTTCAAATCCAAAAAACATAGCCGAAAATATTATACGACAAACAACCAGAAAGGTACGGTTGCGATTATAGACAACAGGTATATCAAACTTCCAAAGGTTGGTAAAATCAAAGCTGTGATCCACCGCATTCCTGATAGCAGATGGATCATAAAATCTGCTACGGTTTCCCAGGAATCAGATGGAAAATTCTATACTTCTGTTCTTTTTGAATTTGAGCTGGTCGAAAACGGTTATATAGCCGACAAGACAAATGCGATCGGACTTGATTATGCGTCGGATGGCTTATATGTAGACAATAATGGTATTGTCGGCTCAAGCCACAAATACTATCGTGAAAGTCACAGAAAGCTGGCAAAGGAACAGCACAAGCTATCACGAAAAGCAGGTTCTAAAAAGAATGAGATAAAGTCGAATAATTATCTCAAACAACTCCGCAAAGTGAATAAGGTTCACAGACATATTGCTAATCAGCGGCTGGATCATCTACACAAAACATCTACTAAGATAGCCAATCAGTATGATGTTGTTTGTGTGGAGACATTGAATATGCGATCTATGGCAAATCATGGGTTCGGTAACGGAAAAGCCACTCTCGACAATGGATATGGAATGTTTCTTTCGATGCTTGAATACAAGCTGTCTGATAGAAATAAGTATCTTGTCAAAGTAGATAAGTGGTTTCCTTCCTCGCAGCGATGTCATTGTTGCGGCAAAATCCATCCGGAGATGAAAAGTTTGCAGACACGTATCATAAAATGCGATTGTGGGCTCACTATGAGCCGTGACCAGAATGCAGCAATCAATATCCTGCATGAGGGATTACGATTACTTGCTGAAACAGCCTAAACAAAATATATAGTAGGGATGGAATAGCCCGAACTTATACGCCTGTAGACATTGTGTAAGACATTGAGTTACGTATCATCGTAGCCAACGCAGTAGTGGTTGAAGCAGGAAGCTCCGACTTCTATAAGTCGGAGTAGTTCACTGGTGCAGGATAAGGCAAATGGTACGATAAGAGATTTAAGAATATCTCCCATGAAGCCAGCTGCACTCTCGCTGAGTTATTATGTTGCGGCCTTGCTTTCAACACTGATTATTTGCTTTTCTGCAACGGGTATCTGTCTCGCTTATGTGGCTATTGTCGGCTGGTATATGTCGCTCAAAGACATATTCTTTTTGTTTCTGGATGTTTTACTCCTTGTTTTGTTTGGAACAGCATTATCTTCGATTATTAACTTTTTCTTATCAACGCAAGAGCAAATTTCAGCAGTAGGCACAATCATCAGTGCGGGATATGGGTTCATTTGCGGCGCATATATGCCTATTTCTTCATTCGGAAAAGGGCTGCAAAAAATAGTCTTATTTTTGCCGGGTACTTATGGTACATCACTTATCCGAAATCATACCATGCAAGGGGCCCTTGCCGAGATGCAAAATCAAGGTATTCCAGCAGAGGTTATTGAAAAGCTTAAAGATTCCCTTGATTGCAATCTTTATTTTTTCGGAAGTCAGGTAAATATCGGAACAATGTATATGATACTTGGAATTACTATTTTGGTATTGGTTGGGATTTATATTCTGTTAAACAAATTAAAAGATACTATATAAACTTGTCGTGATGATAATGATTTGCCTTGAATTTTTTCCTTAACAGCGAACCCAGTATAGTCAGATATTAACAAAAAGGAGAAGCGCTATGAAAAACAAATTGTTTTTTAAACACATCCTGTTGTTGATAGCAACAACCACTTTGGTTCCGCTTCTGTCTGTACTCATCCTGCACAATACGGTCTTTGCAGCAGCGATACCCGCAGATTTAAAGGAATCCTCAGAAGCCATACAGAAGATGGCTGCGGAATGTTATGAAACGGAACATTCCAAAAAGCCCGACCAGATCACGATCGATTATGACAGCGCCTACGGAATTTATATTGATGTAGATCTTTTCAGCGGAAGCAGTAAATCATTCCGGGAAGTCATGGATTTATGTGCGAAGGCTCCCATGTGCTATATCGTGCCGATTCAAGCAGATGGGCAGACAGCCATTGTTGAAGTCAGTAAAGGACTTCCTCTGAACACTTCCACCTCGAGTCTTCTTACGGAAGAAGAAAAAGAAGAAATCAAGAGCAATGAGGGAAAATGGATACCCGCAAGTCTCACCTTTGAAACGACTCCCCAGAGCACAGAACAGCAGGTTCATGAACTGCTGGATAAAAACGGACTTTCTTCCGAAACAGACCATTGCCTGATAGGCGGAGTTCCCGGAATTCATGATCTGATTCTGGTTGCAGATGCCGGGAACGGCTGTGTCTACATTCCGTTTGACAAGAGTATCTCCACCGCCTATGAATCCAGCGCTAACACAAAGGCCCTCTCAAACGAGCCGATTACAGCCGATTCCTCGGAGGGACAGAGCGCAATGATTACTTCAGACAGTCAAAATATTGCGCAAACCGGAGTGGATGAGGAATTAAAGGAAGGACAGGCGTATTCCTATGAAGATTTTCAAAAGATCGCCCTTAAGAACCGTCAATATGAACAGGCGGACGATATCGTTTCCGGAGATGCGACAGCCGCCGGCCATTCATTCGGATACCATGTCATTCTTGGAATTGGGATCGGAATCATAATCGCAGTCGCAGCGGTACTGATCAGAACGCGATTCAAAAACCGATAAATTGATAAACCGATACACCCGAGAAACCGATAAACCGAGAATATCTTTACTAAGAATCAGTCCGTAAAATAGCGAGATAAAACACGCTGCGCGAGTTTTATCTCGCTATTGCGACGCTCGCGTAAATTAATTTAGGCCCGGCAGCAAGCTGCCGGGCCCATTCAAGCCTCTCATTCTTTGAAGGTCACTGTTCTCAATATCCCTTCACATCAAAATAGTATTCATGCTCTTCCACCGGAATATTTTCCCGCTTCACATGTTCGATGTTAATCCAGGTTCCCTTGCTGATATTGTATACAAGCCGGTAGAGCTGCTCCTTCGTTCCCTGGGCTTCCATGACGACGGATCCGTCCCATTCGTTTTCCACCCAGCCGGTAACGCCCAGCTCCCTTGCCGCATACTTTGCACGATACCGGAACCCGACTCCCTGTACATCGCCGGTAAAGGTCATTCTCTCTCTGATGATTTTTTCTCCGTTTATATCCATAATGAAATCACGACTTCTGTGCCTTGCCTCTGCCTGTCTTTGCCTTTGCCTTGGAATCCTTGTCCTTGGAACTCTTCGTCTCTCTGGATTCCTTTGCCTCCTTGCCGCCCTTATCCTTAGCTTTTTTTAATTTCTTCTTTCCGACTGCTTCCACCACCGGAAGCCGGTACTTGTCCTGATAGGAGTCAAACTCATCGACAAACTCTGATTCGCCGCCGTATTTCACCTCGTTCAGGTATCCGTGCGTCTCGAAGCTGGAATTCTTTGTCTGGATGATGCAAACGCCGACATTGGAACAATGATCAGACACTCTCTCGCAGTTCGTAATGTAATCGGTCAGGATAATACCCAGTTCCACCCTGCACTCGCCGGTTTTCAGGCGATCGATATGACGATTCTTGATCTCCTTGGTCAGATCATCAATGACCTCTTCCAATGGCTCAATCAGCTTTGCCTGCTGCTGATCGTCTTTTTCAAAGGACTCAAGGGTAAGGGTCATGATCTCATTCAGAGCTTCCGTCAGAACCGCAAGTTCCGACTTTGCATGTGCGGAAAACTGAAGCTTCTGATCATGCATCTGTCTCGCAAGCTTCGTCATATTGATCGCGTGGTCACCGATACGCTCGAAATCATTGATGCAGTGAAGCATCTCGGAGATCTGATCGCTGTCCGACTCTGTCATATCCTTGGCGGAGAGGCGCACAAGGTATGTGTCGAGCTCATCCTCCAGATAGTCGAGTTCCTCCTCTTTCTTGACAATCCTTTCAATTTCCTCCTTATCGAAGTGCTCGAACATACTCAATGCGCTGGAGAACGCCTCACGCGCGATCTTCGCCATCTCGATTGTTTTCTCCCGGCACTGACCGACCGCGAGACCCGGGGACAGGAGCAGACGCTCATCGAGCAGTGTGTACTTCTCCATCTCGGTCTTATCGTTTTCATCGACCTTGACCATTCGTTCAACCAGGCGCACAAGCTTCTGTGAGAAAGGCAGCAGAATGACGATGGTTCCGATGTTGAAGATCGTATGGAAGACCGCGATCTGGAAAGAATTGATCACATGATTAAAAATCGGGAGTCTCAAAATATATCGGAGAACAATATAAAGCACCAGCCATATAATGGTGCCGAGAATCTTGATCAGGATGTGCAGTGCAGGAACCCGCTTCGCCTTTCGGCTGACGCCGATGCTTGACAGAATCGCCGTCACACAGGTGCCGATGTTTGCGCCCATGACAATCGGTATAGCCATGCCAAAGCTGATTTTTCCCGTCAGGGAAAGTGCCTGAAGTACACCGATGGATGCCGCGGAAGCCTGAATAACCCCGGTAAATGCCGTTCCGACAAGAACGCCGATGATCGGATTGTCAAACGCAATCAGAATGTTCTGGAACTGGGGCATCTCTGCCAGCGGAGAAACCGAATCCGACATCAATGTCATGCCGTACATCAGGACAGAGAAGCCGCAGAGAATCGTTCCGATGTCTTTTTTCTTCTGTTCCTTGCAGCCCATAATCATGATGACACCGATGATCGCCACAATAGGAGCAAAATTCTGCGGTTTCAGCATGGACACAAAGATGTTGTCCGAGGAAATGCCGTTCAGGGAGAGAATCCAGGCCGTAAGCGTGGTTCCGATATCTGATCCCATGATCACATTTACTGTGGAAGCAAATTCCATAATACCAGAATTGACAAGACCGACAAGCATGACAGTAAGAGCCGAAGACGACTGAATCGCGATGGTGATGATCGCGCCCAGCGCAAGGCTCTCAAGAGGGTTCGCCGTGAGCTTTTTCAGGATGCCCTCCAGACGGCCGCCCGCCATTTTCTCCAGGTAATTCGACATGACATTCATGCCGAAAAGGAAGAAAGCCAGCCCACCAACAAGTGCGAACAGATTATATATTGACATCAATTTTCCTCCTGCACCGGAAGCCCCATTGCCCCGGTACAACTTGCTTTTCCGATAGTCCTGCAAGCTTCACGGCGGCCATCTATCCGTTTTTCCGCACCGCGCAGCTGATATGACAATTTGAAAGGTCTTCCATGCCATATCCAATGCTTCTCCGACTATCTTTGTGTTTACACTACCTTTACGATTGTAGCATAACATTATCCCTCACTTAAACCAAATTTTATAATTTCGGAGATATTTTTTTCCACATAATTCACAAAGAACTCCCATATAATTCACAAAGAACAGGGTGAACATCCTTCACCCTGTTCCTCATGTGGATTATATTATCAAGATGCAAAGCATCCAGTCCCCGGCGCACTCAGTCGCCCTGCTCTGTCGACAGAAGGATACGGTCATTGTTGAAGCTTCGACCGGTTCCCTGCGCGAATTTCTCCAGCAGATCCTCTACTGTCATGCCGTCCCGCTCTTTTCCCTTTACATCAAACACAATTCTGCCGTCGCTCATCATCAGCGTCCGGTTCCCGAGCTCCAGCGCCTGATTCATGTTGTGTGTGACCATCAGACAGGTGATTTTTCGCTCAGCGACAATCTTTCTCGTAAGATCCAGAACCTTCGAAGCGGTAGCCGGATCCAGCGCCGCCGTATGCTCATCCAGAAGAAGGATCTTCGGCGTTACCATCGTCGCCATCAGAAGCGTCAGTGCCTGTCTCTGACCACCGGACAGCAGTCCGACCGGATTCTTCATGCGATCCTCCATCCCCATATCGAGAAGGGAAAGCTGCTCCCGGAAGAATTCCTTCTCCTTCTTGCTGATTCTGCTGAAAATCGCATGTTGTTTCTTCGAGGCTCTCAGATAAGCAATGGCAAGGTTCTCCTCGATCGTCATATGAGGAGCCGTTCCCATCAGGGGATCCTGAAAAAGTCTTCCTATATAAACGCTCCTCTTGTACTCCGGGACATAGGTGATATTCTTCCCGTCAAGAATGATGCTTCCGCAATCCGGGTAAAAGCTTCCCGCAATCGCATTGAACATCGTTGATTTTCCCGCGCCGTTGGAGCCTACGATTGTGGCAAAATCACCATCCTCGAGCACAAGATTTACACCGGTCAGCGCCTTCTTCTCATTGACCGTTCCGACATTGAAGGTTTTTCTGACATTCTTCAGCTTCAGCATGATCTGTCACCTCCCTCTTCCTCTTCCGCTTCTTCCATACTCATCTTCATGGAGGCACGCTTCTGCGCGTGCAGCGCAATCAGCTTCCGGATCTGCGGAGCGGTGAGCGCCACCGCGACAATCAAAGCCGACACCAGCTTGAATGCTTCTGTCGGGATTTTCAGCCGCAGCGCGACAGACATGACAAATCGATACAGAACCGAACCGATGATCACACCGATAATCCGCATCAGCATGCCGCGATTTTTGAAAAACATTTCCCCGATGATCAGCGAAGCAAGCGCGACTGTGACCATTCCCGTTCCGAGGTTGATATCGCTGTTCCCGTTATACTGTCCGATCAGACATCCCGCCATTCCGGTCAGTGAGTTTGCGACGCACAGACCTACAATCGTCGTAAATGCCGGATTAATGGAAGAGGCGCGCACCATTGCTGGGCTGTCTCCGGTTGCGCGGATCGAAAGGCCAAGCCTTGTTCCGAGAAACCAATGGATCGCGAGCACGATCACGGCAAGAATGATCAGCAGAAGAACAAACGGGCTCCAGCTTTTCCACACCTTAGAGGGGTTCAACGATTTGAACATATCAAAAACCGTCGGAGAGCCGAACAGCGACAGGTTGGATGAAAATCCCATGACCGCCAGGTTGATGGTGTAAAGACCCGTATTCACAATAATGCCGGCCAGAATACTCTGAACGCCGAATTTTGTCTGCAGGATCGCGGTGATGAATCCCGAGCAGACCCCTGCAGCCATTGCGGCAAAAATAGCCAGAATCGGGTGTCCCGCAATTGTTACCACCGCTCCGACCGCACACCCCAGCGTATAGCATCCATCCGTTGAAAGATCACAGATATCCAGAATACTGAAGCTGATAAACAATGAAAGCGCAACCAGCGCATAGATCAGTCCGAGCTCCAGAGCTGTCTGGACAATTCCTATCGTTAGAAAACCTGACACGTTCAAACCCTCCCGAAATTCATTCTCTAACCACGAGATAAAACACGCTGCGCGAGTTTTATCTCGCTATCGCGACGCTCGCCGCACACGAATACTTCGCATTCGGCTGCGGCTCACTGTTCGCGTAAATTCAAAAAGCTGACGCGATTGCATGCGTCAGCTCCATTCTATCACGCAATATATGGTTTCGTGAAGCCTCACACGACTAAAGTCACGAGTGTGCGGCAGCTAATCATCAATTCTCAAACTCTTTTGCGGTTGTTGTCTCCTCGACACTGGTGCAATAGGGCTTGAACGCCGCCTTAACCTTATCCAGATCATAGCCAAGTGTCTCGCACACATCCGTATTGATGGTCGCGATACCATTGTCAAAGGTCTGTACCGGAGTTTTTGCAGGGTCAGCTCCATTTACAAGAACATCTGCGACCATGTCAGCCGTAGCAGTTCCGAGATTTGCGTAATCAACACCATATCCGACAAACGCTCCGTTCAGAGCAAAAGAATCCGCTCCGCAGTAATGCGGGATTCCGGCCTCCGCAAGCTTCTGATATATTGCCAGCTCAGCGGTCATCACCGTGTTATCGGTCGGTGTGAAGATTGCGTCGACTCCCTCGGCGATCAGCGCATTAGCCGCGTCGGTGATTCCCGTCGTATCCGTTCCGGTTTTCTCTATATACTTGATTCCTTTTTTGTCCAGGAATGCCTTTGCATCCGCGATCGGCTGCTTGGAGGCATCTTCGCTGTTGGAATACAGAAGACCCACATAGGAGAGATCCGGGTTCTGGGCCAGCATAAGATTCAACACCGCCTCGGTATTCAGCGCATCGGAGGTACCGGTGATATTTGACCCGGGCGCATCCATGCTCTCAACGAGATTTGCGCCGACCGGATCCGAGCATGCTGCAAAAACGACCGGGATCGGGTCATCCTTCGTCGCCGTCTGCATGATCTGTGCCGTCGGCGTGGCAATCGGGACGATGATATCTACCTGGTCCGCAATCAGCTCGGATGCGATCTGCTGGAGCACGGTTCCATCCGCCTGTCCGTTATAGGTGTAGTCGGAATAATCGAAGGTGACGCCAAGCTCCTTCCCCTTTGCGTCCAGCTCTGACTCAATGTTGGACTCAATCTGATTCAGGGATGCGTCGTCCACATACTGCACAATGCCCACCTTGTAGGTTTTCCCGGATGCAGTCCCCGCTGAACTTCCGGATACAGACGTTCCGGTAACAGACGCCGCAGCCGACTCAGAAGATGACCCGGCCGCTGACGCGGAGGAAGCAGAGGAACCCGCTGCCGATGTTCCCGATGCTGTGCTGTTGCTGCCGCATGCTGCAAGTGAGAATGTCATGATGCCGGCTGCCGCGACTGCTGCGATTTTTCTGAATGCTGGATTTTTCATAGTTTTGTTCTCCTCTCTTACTTGTTCATTCCTTCTGCTGAAAACATATGTGCCTTTCATGCCGGAATTGTTTGAACGGAGGGGGATGGTATCCTGTTGCCTTCGAAATCGCATTCAGTCTCTTACGCGCGCTTCGCGGAAGGCGGCCTGACTGCGTTTTCGAAGAGCTGTTCAGTCTCTTTCGCGCGCTTCGCGTGCGACGAGCCTGTCTGCGTTTTCGAAGAGCTTATACAATAAAAATAGCTCTTGTCCCGTATTTGGGACAAGAGCTGTAATTTCTCCTGCGATACCACCCAGATTAGTATACCGGAACTGCCGGACGGGATTCCGTTCCCGATGGCTTCTTCTTCCGAATACTCTCTCATTCCACACACCTGCATGTGCTCCCGATTGATAACGGATGGGTTCCCGTCGGTTCCTACCTGACATATTCCTGCCGCTCAGACCGCCCTCAGAAGTCCATTCACTCCGCATCTACGGCTGCAATCCCACCACCTGCAGCTCTCTTGTACGCTTCCTGCAAAGCTACTATTCTTCCTCAATGGTTTGAGTCGATTATAAGCAGAGCAGGATTTTTTGTCAAGAAATTTTTCACAAACTCACTCACCTTTAAAATTCTTCATGATAAATATCTCTTCACGCCTGATCATTGTTTCTTTGCCTTTACAGACTTCTGTCCCTCTTCATGATCAATCTTCCCATGGTTTTTCGGGCTTTCCCGAAAGCAACGGGTCAACGTAAGCGTATCGCTCCGGTTCTTTCCCGATTTTTCTGAAATAAGCCTTGATGTCTGCCTCGTGGCCGATATCATTCGGCTCATAGATTCGTTCTTCACGGATCTCATCAGGAAGATACTGCTGCTCCACCCAGTGATTCGGATAGTTATGCGCATACTTGTAACCGACACCACGGCCAAGCTTTTTGGCACCTTTATAGCTGGAGTCCTGCAGATAGGATGGAATCGGCAGATTTCCCGTTTTCCGGACCAGTGACAATGCTTTTTCAATGCCTAGATAAGCAGAATTGGATTTCGGTGCGGAAGCAATATAGGATGCCGCCTGTGCGAGAATGATTCTTCCCTCCGGCATTCCGACACGCTCTACACCGAGCGCCGCCGATGCTGCAACACAGATAGCCATCGGGTCTGCATTTCCGACTTCTTCTGATGCCGCTACCAGCATCCTGCGCGCAATATACTTCACATCCTCTCCCGCCTCCAGCATGCGTGCCAAATAATAAAGCGCCGCATCCGGATCTGAACCGCACATGGACTCGATAAAGGCAGCGATCGTATCATAATGATTATCGCCTGTCTTGTCATAGCGGATTGCCTTCTTCTGTATGCACTGCTCTGCCACTTCCAGCGTAACGTGGATTTTCCCGTCGCTTCCCGGTTCTGTGGTAAGAACGGCGAGCTCTATGGCATTTAGCGCGGCACGGGCATCCCCATCCGACACATCTGCAAGGAAATCTGCTGCCTCCTCTGTGATCTCTGCATGGTAGGGCTTTACTCCTCTGTCGGAAGTGAATGCTCTGTGAATTAAGGTCAGGATATTCTCCTTCGACAAGGGTTTCAGTTCGAATATTCTCGATCTCGAAAGCAGCGCTCCATTCACTTCAAAATACGGATTCTCTGTCGTTGCGCCAATCAGAATCACCGTGCCGTCTTCCACATAAGGCAGGAGATAGTCCTGCTGTGCCTTGTTAAAGCGGTGGATCTCATCGATAAAAAGAATCGTCTTTCTGCCGTAACCTCCCAGGTTTTCTTTCGCCTTTGCAACAACTTCCTCCAGGTCTTTCTTTCCCGCAATCGTTGCATTCACCTGGTGGAAATCTGCAGATGTCGTCCTCGCGATCACACGGGCAAGCGTTGTTTTCCCCACGCCGGACGGGCCATAAAAGATGACCGAGCTGATCCGGTCTGCCTTGATGGCACGATACAGCAGCTTGTCTTTCCCGATAATGTCCTCCTGTCCGACTACTTCGTCCAGAGTCTGTGGACGCATTCTGGCGGCAAGAGGAGCTTCGTTTTCTTTCCGCTTCCCGGCTGCATATTCGAAAAGATCCATCTTCTGTCCCACCACCCTTTACTTTTGTTCTGTATCTCCATACAGTTCTTTTTCGTACTTGAAACCCCAGTTCATAATCGCATAAAATACTGGGAGCAGATCTCTTCCCATCTCCGTCAGGGAATACTCCACGTGCGGCGGAATCTCATTGAATTGCTTTCTTGTGATCAAACCGTCGTCCTCCAGTTCCCGGAGTCCTTTGGTGAGCATCGTATTTGTAATGCCCGGAAGATCCTTCTTCAGCTGTCCGAATCGAACTGTGTCATAAATGCACATCTCATACATAAGCTGTGATTTCCATCTGCCCTGCAGCATTATGAGAAGCGGAGTGACAGGGCAATGCCCATCCTTCGTTACAATTCCTTTTTTTATATTCTCCAGATACTCCGGGTAACTCATATATTCTTCCGGTCTTATTTCTTTTTTCTCTGTCATGGCACTTCCTCTCAGAACAGATCTGTCCACTTTTTGATACCTTCTGCAGAAACATCCGCTGTACCCAATATTAATATGCTGCCTTATTTGTACATTTAAGATACCATATTTAAATTATCTATCAAGTACGCAGTTTTTTCTAACATAGTATCATGTATGATACCATTCGTACATTACCGGCATTTGGAATGTAGCCATAAACCATATTTTCCTATATCAATTAATATGCCGGACACGACTTTATAAAGTGCCATCTTTTAAAACAATTGATCTGTTTATTTCCTGAATGTTCTCTCCAACTGTTCCCGTATCTGACCGATCACCTTCAGATATTCTTCATCTGATTTTCCAGTCGGATCCTCAAGTCCCCAGTCATCATCAAAATTTCTCCCGATGAACGGACATTTCACCCCGCATCCCATGGATATGGCGATGTCCGGAGCCGGGATGTCCCGGATCGTCTTCGAATACTGAGAATGCATGTCAATTCCAAATTTTTCTTTCATGATACGGACTGCATTCTGATCGATCTGTTCCTTCGGAACGGAACCCGCTGAGCAGAATTCGTACCCTTGATATCCGGCATACTTTGCAAGTGCTTCGGCCATCTGACTGCGGCAGGCATTATGCGTACAGATGAATGCTACGATTTTATCTGCTGTTTTATCTGCTGTTTTATCTGCTGTTTTATCTGTTGTTTTATCTGACATTTGAAAACCATCCCTTTGTCTTATTTGCAATTTTTACGAGTGTCAGCATGACCGGCACCTCTGTCAGTACGCCTACAGTCGTCGCAAGTGCCGCAGGGCTTGTGGTTCCAAATAGCGCAATCGCAACCGCGACGGCCAGTTCAAAGAAGTTGGATGCGCCGATCATGCCGGCAGGTGCTGCGATTTCAAACGGCAGCCGCATTAGTCTGCCCGCTCCGTAAGCAAGGAAGAAAATCACAAACGTCTGGATGATGAGCGGAACCGCAATCAGCAGGATGTGCAGCGGGTTACCAAGAATAACCTCTGCCTGTGAGCTAAAGATGATCACCAGAGTCAGAAGGAGTCCGATCGTCGTGGCGTTGTCAAACTTGTGGACAAATTCATTCTCCAGATAGTCTTTTCCCTTCTTTTTTGTTACCGCAACGCGGGTGATGACGCCTCCTGCAAGCGGAATGACCACGAAGAGAAAAATGCTTACGAAGAGCGTACTGTACGGTACGGTTACGTTCGAAACGCCCAGCAGGAACTTCACGATCGGCACAAAGGCGATCAAAATGATCAGATCATTTGTCGCTACCTGCACCACGGTATAGGCAGGATTGCCGTTCACCAGAGTGCTCCAGACAAAAACCATCGCCGTGCAGGGAGCAGCACCAAGCAGCACCGCGCCTGCCAGATACTGTGTCGCCAAATCCGGGGTAATGAAATTTTTAAATACCACAAAGAGAAAAAGCGACGCAAAGCCATACATCGTAAACGGCTTGATCACCCAGTTGACGATCCACGTCAAAAAAAGTCCCTTGGGATTTTTCCCGACTTCCTTCACACTCTGGAAATCCACCTTGATCATCATCGGATAAATCATGATCCAGATGAGAATCGCAATCGGTATGGAAATGCCGGCGATCTCCATTCGTCCCAGCACCTCCGGAACGGCTGGGATAAAGTGGCCAATCACAATACCGGCCGCCATGCAGAGCAGAACCCAAACCGTCAGATATTTCTGAAAAAAGCTGATACCAGCCCGCTGTTTTGTTTCCATTGATGTCTATCCTTTCTGTTATGTCATTCGTGACCTTGCTTATCTTTTATGTCATGCGTGGCCTTACTTATCTTTTATGTCATGCGAGTCCCAACTTATTTAACAGTTTCTGTATATCAGACGCTTTCAAAACCTTTCCCATGGAAACGACCTGCTCTCCCACCACCAGAGCGGGCATACGCATCACACCATACTTTGCGATTTCCTTCATATCCGTGATGTATTCAATCTTTGCCGGATCGCTCATTGCAGATACTGCGTCTTTTGTATTTTGCAGAAGCGTCTGGCAATTTTTACACCCGGAACCCAGGATTTTGATTGTTAAAACATCCCCTGTCTTCAGTCCTGCTTTGCCCACTATCCTTAACTTTTCTTCCTGGACTATATCAGCAGCTGTTTTACCGCAGGAGCACTTTGCCTTCACTGCTTCCTCCTTGTTTTCTTTCTTTTTTCCAAATAATCCCATTTTCATTTCTCCTTCCGCTACTAATTATTGCCGCATCCGCAGCCACAATTCTTTTTATCCGTTTCTTCCGTCACACTGCCGCAGCACCCGCCTGCTGTCCCATTTGTCTTCCCGCCTCTTGCCGGAGGTACCCATCCGGTATCATCACCCACATACGTAATCGCTCCAACAGAGCACCGGCTGCCACAGCCATGACAGTGATCTATACAGTTCTCCGGATGAATCACTCTCGGAGTCGACGCGGCTGCCAGATCATAAACGCCATGTGCACACATCCCGCTGCAGGTGCCACACTCTGCACAAAGCAAATAGTCAATAACCGGATACCAGGTCCTTGCCATAACGATTCCTCCTTCAAATTCCTCAGATAATGAAAGGTTGTATAAAGTTAAAGAAATAACCCACGATCATAATACCAACGGTACAGATTGCAATAAACGTTGCCAGAAGCTTCGGCTTCACAGCTTTCCGCAGCATAATCAGTGACGGGAGCGAAAGCGTTGTCACCGCCATCATAAACGAGAGCACAACACCGAGAAGAGCACCTTTTGACAGCAGCGCCTCTGCAATTGGAATCGTTCCGAAGATATCTGCATACATAGGAATTCCGATGACCGTGGCCAATATCACGCCCAGCGGATTCCCATCTCCAAGAACTTTCTCCACCACGCCCTCCGGAATCCAGTTATGAATTACCGCGCCGATCCCGACGCCAATCAGGATATAAGGAAATACTTTCTTAAACGTTGAAACAACCTGATCTCTCGCATAGATAAGCCGATCCTTAAAGGTCAGCTCCGGAGATTCAATGTTTACCACGCTGTTGCTTTGATAAATAAACTCTTCAACGTATCTCTCCATATGCAGGCGCTCAATCCATGTGCCGCCTGCGACAGCGACAATGAGTCCCAAAACGACATAGATCACAGCCACCTTTGTTCCGAAAATACTCATCAGAAGCAGCAGGCTTCCCAGATCCACCATCGGCGACGAAATCAGAAAAGAAAAGGTCACGCCAAGCGGAAGCCCTGCGCTGGTAAAGCCAATAAAAAGCGGAATAGATGAGCACGAGCAGAACGGCGTTACCGTGCCAAGCAGTGCGCCGATACAGTTAGCCCAGATTCCATGGAATCTGCCCAGGATCTTGCGGCTTCTCTCCGGTGGAAAATAGCTCTGGATATAGCTGATCAGGAAAATCAGAACACAAAGCAGGATCGTGATCTTTAATACGTCATAGATAAAAAATAAAACACTGCCGCCGATACGTGTATTCGTATCAAGGCCGAATCCTGTCAGCACGGATCCAATCAGAAAGTTCAGCCATTTCATGCCCAGAATCTGATTTTGAAGGAAGCTCCATATCATTGACAGTCACACCTTCCATCTGAACACCCGTTTTTTTTCTCACAATCCAGTGCACCGATAAAGCGCTGGAAATCCCGCAGGGTTTCGCAGTTCAAAGAGTAGTGGCTCCATTTTCCCTCTTTACGGACATTGACCAGCCCGCAGTCACAGAGAATCTTCATGTGATGGGAGAGCGTCGGCTGTGTAATATCAAACGCCTGAAGAATCACGCAGGCACACTTTTCACATCCGGAAATCATATTCACAATTCGAAGTCTGTTCGGATCTCCCAGTGCTTTACAAATGGAGGAAACCTGATCTTCTGTCATGCCAACATATAACCTTCTTTCTTAAGTATTGATGATCATCTATGTGTCAGGCTATCACGCGCATAGATATGTGTCAATATATCCCTGTAAAAAAACGAGATAAAACACGCTGCGCGAGTTTTATCTCGCTATCGCGACGCTCGCCGCACACGAATACTTCGCATTCGGCTGCGGCTCACTATTCGCGTAAATAAAAATGAGCACTATCTGACTTACGCTCTGTTTCTGTAAATCAGATAGTGCTCATTCTGTATAAAGCAATTCGGCTGTCAGAGATTGCCGTCTAAACAATTCGGCCGACAGAGATTGCTTTCTAAAATAATTCAGCTGTCAGAGACTGCTGTATAAATGTTTCCAAACGCTGCTCATTTTGGTCTGCACGGCGCATGAAGTAAGCTTTTTCCTGCCCGTCCCGTCATTCACTCTCAATCATACAATCTTCTCAGATAGATGACGATTCCGATCATATCCGCAACCGTAACGACAATTGAAATAATTCCCATGATCGGGGTCTCGATGAGTGCCATGAACACTTCCACTGCAGAGAGGATGATCAGAAATACCCCTACTGCCCTCTGATATCTGAGCCGGTTCTCCGGACTCAGTTTCCGCTTATCCCGGTACTTTCCACTGAACGCATCCAGAATTCCCTGTCCTTTTCCCGCAAAAAACACAATTGCAAGCAGGAAAAGTATTCCCGCAAGGAACCAGTCAAAGGTACTGTTAAACATAATCATCCTCCATATCCCGGCCGCCGGATCAGCTTCCGCCGTGCCGCTGCAAAATATCCTCCGGCCGTCGTATGCTCAGCTTCTAAATCTGCCATCCGGCCTCTATATTCCGTCTTTCTCCGTCTCCGGCCCGCGCATCATCAGAACGGCATCTTCCACCGGAGACGTGTAATAATTCCTGCGAACCCCGGTTTTCCGGAATCCGGCATTTTCATACAGCCGGATTGCTGGCGCATTGCTCTCCCGCACCTCAAGAAAAATCTTCCGGATGCCCCGCGCTCCCGCCGTCTGTATAAGTCCTGATACCAGACAGGTTCCAATATGGCGGTTCCGATATCTCCGGTCCACCGATACATTTGTGATGTCCCCCTCATCAGGGAGCCCGTATTCTCCGATGTATCCGACGATCCTTCCATCCACCACCGCAACAAGAAAATCCGCATCTTCCCTGTCCAGAAAACCCTGATAATCTTCTGCGGTCCATGGTCTGGAGAAGTTTTCCTGCTCAATTTTCTCTACCTCCGGAAGATCCGCCGAAACCATTCTCCGGATCTCAGGAGTCACAGGAACACTCTGCGCTGATGCATCATCCTTCCCTCTGTTCCCGCGCCTTCCCATCAGGAGTAATCCCTCGGCTTCAGCTTTTCCGAATTTTTCTCAATTTCCTTTACCGGAACACCCTTCGCGGTCTGTTCTCTCTCTGCCTGTGAGGCGCGGAGGTATTCCGGCCGGTGTTCATCTGCCGTAACCGTCATTCCCCGGGAAAAATATTTTTCGCCGAGAGCTCCGACCGCGCCTGCCCTCTGTCTGTTCAGGTGTGCAGGCGCCACGGTGAACGGAACCTTCAGCAGCTCGCGGATTCGGTCCAGATAAGGCCGAACCCCGTCCCCAAGCAGAATGACCGGCTCTCCGAGGCAGTTCAGTTCCTCCATAAGGTTCTCCACCGCTTCGGCGCACTGCGCCTTCACCGCCGTGAGCTCGTGATTCACAAACCGGTAGATCCCGGTATATACCTGGGCTCTCCGGGCATCCATCATCGGGACGATCAGCCCTTGTGCATCATAGAGATTATACGCTAATGCGTCGACCGTAGGTACCTCAACCAACGGCTTATCAAGTGCCAGACCGAGACCCTTCGCTGTAGCTGAGCCGATTCTGAGT
The DNA here is from genome assembly GCF_052119185.1 of Bilifractor sp. LCP19S3_H10. Lineage (NCBI taxonomy): Bacteria > Bacillati > Bacillota > Clostridia > Lachnospirales > Lachnospiraceae > Bilifractor > Bilifractor sp. LCP19S3_H10. The sequence continues at coordinate 77,450 of NZ_JBQKFT010000005.1, read as the reverse complement.
CCGGTAAAGGAGCCCGGCCCCTTGGAAATGGCAATCGCGTCAATGCTGTTCAGATCCAGATCGATCATCTGCGCAATGGCATCCAGCATAGGAAGCAGCGTCTGCGAATGTGTCTTCTTGTAATTCACCGTGTACTCGGCCAGCAGCGTATCGTCCTCCAGAAGGGCGACGGACGCTACAAGACCTGAGCTGTCAATTGCCAGTATCTTCAATCGTAATCCTCCGATAATCAAATCCCTTGTCAGGATCTTTTTCAATCGTCACATGAATCGCGCCTTTCGGTATAATATCCCGAACCATATCCGCCCACTCAATCAGACAGACACCGCCGCCGTAAAAATAGTCGTCATATCCGACTTCCTCCATTTCTTCCGGCTCTTCAATCCTGTAGACATCAAAATGATAAAACGGTATTCTGCCGCTCAGGTATTCCTGCACGATCGTAAACGTCGGACTGCTCACCGGCTCGGTCACCCCGAGGCCCTCTGCCAGTCCCTTTGCAAATACGGTTTTCCCTGTGCCGAGATCCCCATCCAGTGTATAAATCGTTCCCGGAACCGCCTTCTCCCCGAGTTTCCGGGCAAATGAACGGGTTTCCTCCGGGCTTCTTGTCTCAATAACCATTCCGACTCAAGTCCCTCCGGTTTTCCTGTCATGTGTCGCACAAGCGTCTTTTATTTTATCACATTTTACCGTATAATAACATACGTTCCATTCCTGAAAACAGGGTGCTTATATCCGCTGCTCTTACAGCCTGTTCAAAATACACGGTTCGGCCTTACCGGTGACGGCCTGGTTCTCACATCCGTATTTATTTACAGCATGTTCAAGGGCAGTCCGTGGACAATAACTGCATCCTGACCAGGACACATTTTATAAATACAGATAACAAGGAGAAAAATTATGGCCAATCCTATCGTTACCATCACCATGGAAAACGGCGATGTCATGAAGGCAGAGCTCTATCCGGAAACCGCGCCGAACACCGTCAACAACTTTATCAGCCTTGTCCGCAAGGGATTCTATGACGGGCTCGGATTTCACCGCATCATCTCCGGCTTCATGATCCAGGGCGGTGATCCTGCCGGCAACGGAACCGGTGGCCCCGGCTATTCCATCCGCGGCGAATTTTCCGGCAACGGTTTCCGGAATGATCTTTCGCACGAGCCGGGCGTGCTCTCCATGGCTCGCGCTTCAGATCCGGATTCTGCAGGCAGCCAGTTCTTTATCATGCACAAATCCGCAGATTACCTGGACGGACAGTATGCCGCCTTCGGAAAAATCATTGAGGGCATGGACGTTGTGAACAAGATCGCCGAAGTTCCTACAGACTGGAGCGACCGCCCCACAGAGCCTCAGGTTATCAAATCCATGACCGTCGATACCCTCGGTGTAGATTATCCCGAGCCAGAAACGCTGTAAAGAATTGATGAGGTATGTCATCTGGCACGTACATTGGGATATCATTCTTCCCCAGATTCAAGAATGAGTTTTCCCCCGGCCACGCCAAACCAGGCGCGGCCGTTTTTTCTGAGTCGGGCTCTGGCAGAGGTTGCCTCCGTGATCTCCCTCGTAAAGCGTCCCTCATCTGAAGCAGGCAGAACAACACGGATCCGTACCACATCGGAAAAATCAGACTCTACCGTATGAATTTTCTCTTGTCCGATCAGATACTGAATCTTTCCCGCATCCGTGTAATCCGCGACGATGTCCAGAAGTACCCCGTTCTCCTTCTCGATCAGGATACTCTTCCCGATTCCATCTCTGGAAGCCTGTGTGTAGGCTCTCACAAGTCCTCCCGTCCCGAGCAGCACACCGCCGAAATATCTCGTCACCACTATGCAGGTATCCGTCAGTCCCGCTCCTGTAAGTACGTCCAGTATCGGCCGTCCCGCCGTACCCGATGGTTCTCCGTCATCGGAGGCCTTCACATTTCCACCATCCTTTCCCAGAACCCAGGCGTAACAGTTATGTCTCGCATCCCAGTATTTTTTCTTCATCTCTTCAACGAAAGATGCAGCCTCCTCAACACTTGTCACATGACGAACAGTAGCAATAAATACCGACTTCTTCTCCTCGTACCTTCCCTCGCCATTCTGATACACCGTGCGATACCGCTCAGGTAGATTTTCCCCTCCTTGAACGTCTGTCGCCCCGCTCGTTTTCCCGAATTCCTGCTCTGTCTTTCCCTCTGCTTTGTTTTTGGTTTTATTTTCTGATTTACTTTTTGTTTTGCTTTCGGTTCTTCTTGATTTTCCCATGGATCCATACTACCATAATTTATTCTTTATTTCATTCTGTAATTTTGATATAATTATCGGATTAAGGATTCCCGCAGTATTCCATCAGACAAGAGGCTCCTGTCACAGGCTCTGAAAGGGCATCTGCCGCCGGCTCTGAAATTCCTGCCGCTGGCACCTGCGGCCGCCTTCCTCTTTGTTTGCTGAATACCGGGCAATAAAGCAGCTCAAATGCCTCCTATTCTGAGGCATAAATGTTATTTTTTTATTTTCAACCGGGAAACATTGATCCGATCCGGATTCTTCCGGATACGGCGGGACACAGTTTTGCAAAATATCTGCCTATGACCTGAAAACATGGGGCGCAAAACCCAGGGAACAGTCTTCATGGCAAAGAACCCGGGAACTGTCTTCATGGCAGAGAACCCGGGGAACTGTCTTCACGGCAGAGAACCCGAAAACTGTCTTCCGTCCGGAACAGGATATGCCCGGAGAAGGAGCTTTCATGAATTTTGGCAAACACGGTGTTCAGCAGGAGCGCGAACGCCTGGATTCGGCTGCCCCGAAACTGGCAAGCCGCATCAGCGTATCCGTCCTGCGTGTCATCATTTACTTACTGATCGCAGCCGCCGTATTCGGCATCTGCCTCGGCATCGGTGCCTATCGCGGGATCATCGCGGACGCGCCGGAGATCACGGACTCCAATATCACGCCTCTCGGCTATGCGTCCTTTGTATACGACGGTGACGGAAATCAGATACAGAAGCTGAGCTCCGCAGAAGGCAACCGCGTCTCAATTTCCATCAACGAAATTCCAAAGAACATGCAGCATGCCATCGTTGCGATCGAGGATTCTCGTTTCTATCAGCATAACGGAGTTGATCCGCACGGAATGCTTCGTGCCATCATGGTCATGCTGAGTTCGAATTTCTCGGAATCTGAAGGAGCGAGTACCATCACTCAGCAGCTTCTGAAGAACAATGTTTTTACAGACTGGATGAATGAATCCAGGATGGGGACGATCAAGCGTAAGATCCAGGAACAGTATCTTGCCGTTCAGCTGGAGTCATCCCTTCGGAAGGCCGGAGAGGACCCCAAGTCGGTGATTTTGGAAAACTATCTCAACACCGTAAACTTTGGCAACAACGCCTACGGCGTGCAGACTGCGGCACAGACTTACTTCGGCAAGGACGCAAAAGATCTGACGCTTTCCGAATGCGCGGTGCTTGCCGCGATTCCCCAGAACCCCAGCCAGTTTAATCCGATCCTTTACCCCGAGGAGAATGCGGGCCGTATGAAGACGGTCCTCGAGTACATGCTCCAGCAGGGCTATATCACAGAGAAGGATTACAAAGAAGCTCTCGCAGATAACGTTTATGACCGGATTCAGGAGAACCAGAACAATGAGGTTACACAGGATTCCACGGTGTATTCCTATTTTGTCGATGAACTGATCAGTCAGGTCAAAGACGATCTGATGACCCAGAAGGGTTATACGGAGGCTCAGGCCAATAACCTGATCTACAGTGGCGGGCTCCACATTTATTCCACTGAGAACTCTGATATTCAGTCAATTATGGACAGTGAATTCTCGGATGAGTCGATTTTCCCCGCAGATTCCCAGATCAGTCTGGACTGGGCACTGACTGTTGATAAGGCTGACGGAAGCAGGCAGAACTACAGCGTTGAAATGTTGGTGCAGTACTTCAAACAGCAGGGAGATGCCGACTTTGATCAATACTTCAGCTCCCAGGAAGAGGCACAGAGTTACATCGACCAGTACAAGGCCTCCGTTGTCGGAGACGGTGATACCATCGTCGCGGAACGGACCGCATTCGTTCCGGAACCGCAGGCCTGCATGACCGTCATCGACCAGTCGACCGGATATGTCGTTGGCATCGTCGGCGGACGCGGTGAAAAAACAGCGAGTCTTACCCTGAACCGTGCGACGGATTCCCTTCGTCAGCCAGGCTCCACCTTTAAGATTCCTTCCACCTATGGTCCGCTCCTTGATAAGGGAAAAATAACCCTGACCTCCAGGGAAACGGACGATGCCGCATACTACGCGACCGGTCAGGAAGTCAACAACGCGGACAACACGCATCACGGCACAATGACGGTGAGAAACGCGATTCAAACCTCGAACAATGTCATCGCATTCAAGCTGATGCAGGAACTGACGCCTGAAGTTGGCCTCTCTTATCTGAAAAAGCTCGGCTTCACGACACTGGACAGCGACAATGACAACTCGCCCGGACTTGCTCTCGGCGGCATCACCAACGGTGTCAGTGACCTTGAACTCACGGCCGCATACGCAGCCATTGCCAACGGTGGCACATATAACCGCCCGGTATTTTACACAAAAGTCACCGATCACAGCGGTAAGACGATTCTCGAAAATTCAGGGCTGAGCCGCCGCGTCTTCAAGGAAAGCACCGCCTATCTTCTGACCAGTGCGATGCAGAGCGTCGTTCAATCCGGAACCGGAACACCTTATCAGCTTTCCTCCGGCATGCCGGTTGCCGGAAAGACAGGAACAACTGATTCCTACGTAGATCTTCAGTTTGTCGGCTATACGCCATACTACACTGCCGGCATCTGGACCGGATACGATACAAACGTGGAACTTCCCGAAGCAGACCGGACCTACATTTCCACACTCTGGACGAACGTCATGAGCCGTATTCATGAATCCCTTCCCATCAAGGAATTCTCGGTTCCGGATTCTGTAGAACAGCTTACCGTATGTGCAAACACAGGCCTTCTGCCGAATACCTATTGCCCTACCGTCACCGATTACTTTGACGTAGCGAATGCACCAACGACCATCTGCACCTACGACGCACCGGCGCCGACCGCAGCGCCGACTGCGGCCCCAACCGCTGCGCCTACCGCTACGCCCACTGCCGCAGCCGGCGACAATAATACCGATGCAAACCAGCATACGGAGAACACAACCGGTGAAGGTACCGGAGAGAATGCACCCGCGGAGAGCGCAGGCACCGAGGGGGACGCCTCTCCCGGCAACACCGGAGAGAATACCCAGACAGACCAGACCCAGTGACCGACTGCATGGATTTTCTGATCTCCTGATTGTGCAGAATCATTTAACCACCTGGAAATATGAGATTATTTACAGGATCATTTATTTTTTGATTGTACATGTCATTTATTCTCCGCCCGTCTTGTGACAGGCGGAGATTTTTTACGCGAACAGTGAGCCGCAGCCGAATGCGAAGTATTCGTGTGCGGCGAGCGTCGCGATAGCGAGATAAAACTCGCGCAGCGTGTTTTATCTCGTTGAAATTCTTGATTCCCGCCGCCCGGCAGTCCTGTGAGGAACAACGGATCCTGTAAATACACTGCAGCATGTGAAAAAATATATATAATATAACTTCCTGGAGTTAGTTTATTTCCTGGAGTTAGCTTATCTCCAGGCCCCATTAATTATCCTGTCAAAATGGGCGGAACAATAGCCCCCTGCAGATCATATGTCTTCAGGGGGCTATTGTTCAAATTTATTAACGATTATATTAACGATTATTATCCAGAGAAGATTTCTTCCTCTGCTCCACTGCCTGGCATCCACTCACGCATTACGTTCGCACACCGATTACGTTCACACTCATTACGTTCGCACACTTATTACCTTCACACTCATTGTGTTCGCGCACCGATTATGTTCACACTCTGCTCACGGATGGCTGCGTTTTCTCGCCAGATTAGCCTGAACACGTTTGTAAAGCTCCTGCGCCGCGTTGTAGCCCATCTTCTTCTGACGATGGTTAACGGCAGCCGTCTCAACGATAACCGCCAGATTACGTCCCGGACGGATTGGAAGAGAATGACATACAACCTTATTGCCCAAAAATTCCGTATACTCCTCCTCAAGTCCGAGGCGGTCGTATACCTTATCCTTATTCCACTCCTCCAGCTTGATGACCAGATCTATGGTATGTGTATTCTCAACGCTCTCGACACCGAACAGCGTCTTCACATCGATAATTCCGATACCGCGAAGCTCGATAAAGTGACGGGTGATGTCCGGCGAAGTTCCGACCAGTGTCACATCATCAATCCGGCTGATCTGTACCACATCATCCGTGATCAGACGGTGGCCACGCTTGATCAGCTCCAGAGCGGCCTCACTCTTTCCGATTCCGCTCTCACCCATAATCAGCACACCTTCACCATAGACATCGACAAGCACGCCGTGGATCGAAATTGTCGGCGCCAGCTGAACATTCATCCACCGGATGATCTCAGCGGTGAACGCAGATGTCGTTTTGTCGGTTCCAAAGACAGGCGTATTATATCTCCTGCATATTTCCAGGAGCTCTTCACCGGGCTGCTCTGAGGTTGTGAAAATAATACACGGAACCCCCTTCGAGACAAATGCCTCAAACGATTCCTTCCTCTTATCATACTCCATGCGATTCAGGTACGAAAGCTCCACAACTCCGATAATCTGAACTCTCTCATTTGCAAAATGCTCAAAATATCCGGTCAGCTGAAGGGCCGGACGATTGATTTCAGGAACCGTGATCTCCCTGTCCCCGAGATCCGTATCCGGAGTCAGGTTTTTCAGATCCATGTCCTTTTCGAGCTTTTCCAGCGTGATAAATTTAGATGTCATGCCGAATCCTCCCAGAAATTTGCAGGTAATTCGCACCCGTTCTCTTTCCTGCTCCGTGTGCGATGAGACCTGTTCTTTATGTAATCTTCCTTTGCAGATCTCTTTCCCGCGTCACATGTGGTGAGACCTGTTCTTTATGCAATCTTCCTTTGCAGATCTCTTTCCCACGTCACATGTGGTGAGACCTGTTCTTTGTGCAATCCTCTTTTTAGATCCCTTTCCCGCGCCGCACGCGTTGAGACCTGGCTGCAAATATGAAATGCCTTATATAAGACAGTATACCACGCACACACCTCTTTGCACGATTCTTTTCCTGCTCTAAAGTCAAAACTTTTCTCCCGTCAAAAGACAAGTCTTGTGTCCCGCAAATTGAACGTCTGCTCAATCACGATAACTGTTCTGCTTTTTTATGAAAAAAATCATAGACACTCTTCGCGGCTTTTTCATTCATCCCCGGCAGGCTTCTCAGCTTCTCGATGTCCGCCCTCCGGATCGCCTCGATGTCCGGGAAGGAGCGCATCAGCTCACGCCTCCGCTTCTCTCCAATATCCGGAATATCGTCCAGGATCGAATGCACCTGCTCCCTGCTTCGCAGCATCCGATGATATTCAATCGCGAACCGGTGTGTCTCATCCTGAATCCGGGTAACCAGATGAAAGCCCTCGGAATCTGTATCGATCGGAATCTCAACATTGTTGAAATAGATCCCTCTGGTCCGGTGCCTGTCATCCTTCACCATTCCCGCGACCGGTATCGACAGGTTCATTTTTTCAAGAACGGAAAGAGCGATGTTCACCTGTCCTCTGCCGCCGTCCATCAGCAAGAGATCCGGCAGCTTTTCAAAGCCGCTGTCTGCCTGAACCCCTCTCCGGAATCTCCTGGTAAGAACCTCCTCCATGCTTGCGTAATCATTCGGTCCCTCAACAGACTTGATCCGGAACTTCCGGTAATCCGCCTTCTTCGGCTTGCCCTGCTCATACACCACCATAGAGCCGACGCTCTGGTAACCGCTGATATTGGAGATATCGTACGATTCGATACGGTCCGGCGGCTCGATTCCGAGCCACTGCCCGATCTCGTTGACCGCTCCGATCGTCTTCGCGACATCCTTTTTGATCCGTTCCCGGTCCTGTGTCAGAATGATCTGCGCATTCCGCTTCGCAAGATCCACAAGCTTCTCTTTTTTGCCCTTCTGCGGAACGAGGATCCTCACCTTTGTACTGCCGGCATTTTTCTTCCCGGTCAGCCATTGCTCCAGAAGCTCCCTTTCCGCAATGTCATCCGAAAGCATGATCTCATGCGGAATGAAAGGAGTTCCGGAGTAAAACTGCTGCAGGAAGCTCTCCATGACCTCGCTGCGGCTCTCCTCGTTCGCGATTTTCAGATAAAAATGATCCCGTCCGATCAGTTTGCCGTCTCTGACAAAAAATACCTGCGCGATGGCATCCTCTCCGTCTGCCGCAAGTGCGATCACATCCTGATCCTCTCCGCTTCCGGAGGTGATCTTCTGTCTCTCGCTTACCTTCTTCACGGCACCGATCAGGTCTCTCAGCGAAGCGGCCTCCTCAAAATTCAGCGCATCGGCGGCCTCCTGCATTTTCGCCTTCAGTTCCTGAAGCACATCCTCCGTCTTCCCGTTCAAAAAAGCAATCGCATCATTGACCTGCTTCCGGTATTCCTCCTCTGAGATCCATCCCTGACAGGGTGCCTTGCACTGGTGGATGTGATAGTAGAGACAAGGGCGCTCCTTTCCCTGATCCTCGGGAAGTTTTTTGCTGCAGTTCCGGAGGTGATAGAGCTTCCGGACCAGATCGATCGTCTCCTTTGCGGCGGCCGCGTCCGGATAAGGCCCGAAATACTGCGACTTGTCCTTTTTCATCCTGTGCGCATACAGAACCCGGGGAAAATGCTCCTGCACCGTAACCTGGATAAAGGGATATGCCTTGTCATCCATCAGCATGGTATTGTACTTCGGCCGGTATTCCTTGATCAGGTTGCACTCCAGAACGAGGGCCTCAACCTCCGAATCCGTCACAATGTACTCAAACCGCGTAACCTGCGGCACCATGCTGTAGATCTTCAGCCTCTTGTTTCTGCTGTTAGAAAAATACTGCCGCACGCGGTTCCGCAGCTTAACGGCCTTCCCCACATACATGACCTCATCCTGAAGCCCGTGCATGATATAGACGCCGGGCTTCTGGGGCAGTTTCTTCAGCTCCTCCTGAATATCAAATGCCATAAATGCTCCTGTCTCTTCTGAATCATCCCAAGAAATGACGCACAGAGCAGGCCTTTTCATACGTTCCTCATCCGGACAGCCAGCCGGCTCTGCAGCCGCAGCCCGCTGCATCCCGGGTGTTCACGGTCGTGGCCGCTCTGCAGCAACGGCAGTCAGACAGCACTGTTCCCGTACTGTATCCGCGCTGTCAGACAGCTCTGCAGCCGCAACTCGCTGCATCCCGGGTGTTCACGGTCGTTCAGGACGGACGATTCTGCGAACGCTCCCCGATGACCGTATTCATGATTCTCATGAATTCCTTTCCGGTGATTGTCTCCTGAATAATCAGATAACCGGCAAGCCGGTCAAGCACATCCCGGTTCTCCCTGAGCATCTGCTTTGCCTTCTCATAGGATGCTTTCAGCATCTTCATGATCTCATGGTCAATCTCTGTCGCCGTCTCATCTCCACAGTCCAGAACTGCTCTGCCGTTCAGATATTTGCTCTCGGTCCTGGCAAGTCCCATCAGGCCGAACTTATCAGACATGCCGTACTGCGTGATCATCGCGCGGCAGATCTGTGTCGCCTTTTCAATATCGTTTGAGGCACCGGTCGTAACATCGCCGAAGACAATTTCCTCCGCCGCTCTTCCCGCGAGGAAGCCCGTCACCATGTCCTCCAGCTCCTTTCGCGAGTTCAGATATTTCTCCTCCTCCGGAACCTGCATAACATATCCAAGCGCTCCCATGGTACGCGGAATAATCGTGATCTTCTGTACCGGCTCGGAATGCTTCTCCAGCGCGTTCACGAGCGCATGACCCACCTCATGATAGGCGACGATCCGGCGCTCCTCCTTGCTGAGAATGCGTTCCTTTTTTTCCTGTCCCACAAGAACAACCTCGACGGCTTCCTGCAGATCCTTCTGGGACACTGCCCGCCTCCCGTGCTTGACAGCCAGGATGGCAGCCTCATTTACCATGTTCGCAAGATCAGATCCTACGGCTCCTGAGGTTGCGAGCGCAATTTCCTGAAAATTCACGGTTTCGTCGAGCATAACCTTTCTCGCGTGTACCTTCAGAATGTTTACACGCCCCTTCAGATCCGGGCGTTCCACAATAATTCTCCGGTCAAAACGTCCCGGCCGAAGCAGTGCGGGATCCAGCACCTCGGGACGGTTTGTCGCGCCGAGCACCAGAAGTCCCGATGCACTGTCAAAGCCGTCCATCTCGGCCAGAAGCTGATTCAGCGTCTGCTCCCGCTCGTCATTACCGCCGCCGTAGCTGGAATCCCTCGTTTTTCCGATGGCGTCGATCTCATCGATAAAGATGATGCATGGCGCCTGCTTTTTTGCCTCCTCAAACAGATCCCGCACACGGGAGGCGCCCACGCCGACAAACATCTCTACAAATTCCGATCCGGAAAGGGAGAAAAACGGGACATGTGCCTCACCGGCAACCGCTTTTGCCAGCAGTGTCTTTCCGGTTCCCGGAGGGCCTACCAGAAGAGCTCCCTTCGGAAGCTTCGCACCGATCTGTGTGTATTTCTGCGGATTATGCAGGAAATCAACCACTTCCTGCAGAGATTCCTTCGCCTCTTCCTCTCCTGCGACGTCCGCAAACGTTACGCCGGTTTCCTTCTGCACATAGGTCCGGGCCTTGCTCTTTCCGACGCCCATGACGCCGCCGCCCTTTCCCATATACCTTAGTACCAGGTTCAGGCCAATCATCATGATCAGAATCGGTATCACAATCTGAAATACCGCAGACATCACCTGCGAGCCGACGCTGGAGGATTTCTTCTCGTAAGTGATATCCGTGCCCTTCAGCAGCTCATTCAGGCCGTTCTCATCGCCGACCAGCGTGGCGCGGTAGGTATATAAGGACAGTTTGTCTCCCTCTTTGAACTTCGGAGTTACCGTCAGCGTGCCGTTCTGCAGCACAACCTTCGACACCTCATCCTTCTCCACCATCTGCACGAATTTGTCATAGGTGATTTCCTTCGATGAAGACGACTGGAACATGCTACTGATCACACTGAAAATAATCACTGCCAGCATAATCGCCGTCACGATGATCCAGATCGTCCGGTTATTCCGTCCCGGACCGTTTCCCGAATCCGGTCCGTCATTATCATTGAAATTAAATGACATATCCCTGTTCCCTTCTGAATTGGCCGAAAAATGCAATTCAAACAGTACGTATCCCTGTTGATCGCACGAGTTCTTATTTTCCAGCGCGCACCCTGTCCATCAGGTATCCCTGCTGATCGTTGTACTTTTCGCAGAAGGCATCCGTCGCCGCCCTGGTAAATACGGCGAGCTCCTTCTCCGCATTCATGACCTGCGGAGTCTCATATGCAAGACGATACACCTCGCCGGCAATCTTCGATATCAATGTCTCGCTCTTCATATGCCCCAGTCCGAGCAGAATCGAGCCATAATTCTTGTCTGTCTCACAGAGGTGGAAGTACAGAAGCGTCATATTAAACAGCTCCTCATAAAGCACCTCCTCGCCGATCTCACCGTACTCTCCGGCGAGCTCCACCTTCCAGTCCGACAGCACGGAAGCCTTTTCCTTTTCGATCTTTTTTCTCCCGAAAAATCCCTTCGATGTCGTGTGCACATAGTAAAGGCTCATCCAGCCGCGGATAAAATAGTCGACATCCTGGGAATTCAGCTTGCCGTAGCGCTCCTGCAGAAGTTTTGCCCGGAGCTCATTGTCCGGTGCATCTCCCTCCTCGGAAATTGCCTGATCCAGGATCTCCTTCCTCCTGCTGTAATCAAGCTCACGCATGTATCTCTCCACCCACTGCTTTCTCTCCATCTCGTCCTCCGATAATACTCTCTAATCCGATAATGCTCTATGATCCGATAACGCTCTATGATCTGATAACGCTATATGATCCGATAACGCTCTCTAATATGTTTCCGGTTCCCATCCAGAACGTTTTCGGATTCACCGTCATAATCTCCATACCTGCAGCAGAAAAAAATCAGATGAAAGCTTCCGCCGCATCCTTTATTCTGCCTGTCAAATGCAACAGCACAGCGGAATGCCGCCGCCTCCCAGGCAGGTACAGCATGCCAGCGTTCCGCAGATCGCCGCGGCGGTTCTGGCACAGGTGCTGCCTCCCTGACTGTCGGTTCCGCCATAACAGGGAGAACCCTCATAGCCATAACCCTGACCCATGTCATTATACCAGGCTCCTCCGGCTGAAATCTGCTGATAAAGCTGCCGGTACCGGCCGTTGTCCGGCTCCATATTGCATGCGGTCTGCGCGTCGTTCTGCGCAGCCACGTTGTTTCCAAGCCCGTAATTGGCCACGGCGTGCAGATAATACCACTCCGCATTCCGCTCCGGAATATTCTCCAGCACATTCATAGCCTCTGTGAAATGCCTTGTATTGATATAGTTTGCGGCCGCCTGCATCTCCGGATTCTCATACGGCGAATCCGATCTCTGACCATATCCGCCAAAACCGCCGTATCCATATGCGCCGGATCCTCCGGGAATCTTCCCGGACCGCTCGTCCATGATTTGTTTGTATGCTTCCTGAACAAGCTTGAACATCTCCTCTGCCTTGTCCTTGTTGGGATTGTTGATATTGGCATCCGGATGGTACTTGCGGCTCAGCCTGCGGTACGCTTTTTTTACCTCTTCATCACTGGCATCCCTTGAGACACCCAGTACTTTATATGGGTCCTGCATGTGTTCCTCTTTCTGTCTTCCGCCCGGATCCTGTCCGGCGGATCATTTTATTATAAATCATCCTTTGCTTCTTGCAAAGTCCTTTGCGCTTCGGCCATCTTCGCCCGCTTCGCGCGGTACTTCACCCAGATGCCCGAGTAGATGATATTCCGCAGCAGCTCCTCGTCCAGAAGGATCGGCAGCTTCTCAAAATATTTCGCAATTCCTGCCGCCTGCATTGTCAGGATATCGCCGGCGCGCATCTCATAATCCGCCTCTCCGCAGATCGACAGGAACGGATTATAGCTGCTGTTTCTGCGGTCCTTTTCCAGATCATCCCAGGCATCCATCAGATAGATGAACTTCCCGAGGTAAAAACCGATCTGCCCCAGATCTTCGGACCAGATATCCTCCCGATACCGGAAAATCTCTGACATAAGCCTGCCCGTCAGACCCGCAGCTCTGTCCAAAGAGCGGTCATTCTTCTTCTCAACCGCGTGCAGCTCTTTTACATATCGCAGAATCGCCTGTGTTTGCCTCGGATATTTCCGAGACGTTTTCAGGTAGGCCGGACGCAGGAGACGGTACGCCGCAAGGCTCGTCCCCTTCTTCTCATCAATCCAGTCATCCTCGAGATTGTGAAATACCAGCATCAGATTCATGTCAGCAGCATAAGCCGTGTATTCATTCCGGATCACCCGCTGCTTTCTTGCGGGATGAAGAATGCATCTCTCCTCTGTGATCCCGGAAGGTCCCTCGTACAGAGCATTCAGAAGAATTGCCAGAAACGTCATGTCATAGGTGAGTGTCGCCCGCGCGGCTTCTCCGCAGGAATCCTTAAGATCCCGACAGACACCGCAGTAAAACTCACGGTAACGGTCCAAATCCTTTCCCTTGAGTTCCTCCCGGTCAATCGTGATATATCCAAACATACATCCCTCCATCATCCGCTCATCAGGTATTTACGTATTTTTGATAAACTGTGTATGACACCTCGGGCAGGTGATCTGAATATGGCCCTTGCCCTTTGGCACACGAACCCTCTGCCCGCAGCTCGGACACCGGAAATACGCGTGATCCCTGTCCTTTGCCGCACGCATACCACCTGTAAAAAAAGACTTCACCCGGTTCCACCCGGACAGAAATCTCCGGTTCTCCTCCGCCCGTCTGCTGATATTTCTGGACATCATCCGGAAGAAAATCCAGACAAGCAGCATGGCCGTCACTATACTGAGAAAAATATTCGGCACAAAGGCAGACACAAAAAGCAGGGCAATCTCAACATACAGAAGCACCCGCCCCAGCTGATCCACTCCGTATCGCCCATACATCACACGGCTCACCCAGTCTCGAAATCGATTCATATTTATACCTCCCAAAGTCACGGCCCGATTCCGCCGCTTCCCGCTTCTCAATGTCAATACTTTATCGCGTTTATCCATTGATTGCAATTTTACAATATATAAAATTTTCCGAAAGACGCAATCTCCATTACGTACCAAACCTGACACTTAGAAGAGCTCAACGCTCAAGAGTAAGGCCGTAAACCGCACTCTGTCTCTGAACACTTTTCCGGCTTTCCTCACTCTTCCCTGACTCTTCCTTGGCTCTTCCTTGACTTCCCTGACTCTTCCTTGGCTCTTCCTTGATCTTACTTGACTTCCCTGCCTCTTTCTTGACATTTCCACTGCATGAAGATATCTTATAAAAGGTATCCTGATCAGTATACAAAACAACTGTGAAAAATTGGTGATTACGCACATTCGCCCTGATTATCAGGCTATACACCATTCGCAGATTATACATTGCCGCAGATTATGCATTATACCAGGAAGGGATCACAGAATGAACAAATCAGAAAACGGCCTCCCGGATGACCGGAAGAATATCACAGGGAACAGCAGCCACAGGAAATACCCCTGGACCATGCGCAGGATTACCGCCCTTGCAGGCATTATCCTTCTGCTCGTGATGTACGCCCTCACCATGGTGTTCGCACTGGTGAAAAGCCCATACTCGAAGGGACTTCTGATGGGATCGATTTTCTGCACCATAGCTGTCCCCGTACTCCTCTATGCCATGACAATGGTCGCCAGACTCGTCCGCGGGAAAGGAATTCCTGAAGCACACATATCAGCCCCGGCAACACATGCCCCGGATTCAGCCAAGGCTGCGGACCCGGAGGCACATGCAGCCGGAACATCCAATGCTCCAAATCCGAAAGCGCCTAAAACCGAAACGGCAAGCATCCCGGCCCCGGAAACGCCCACAACCGAAAAGGCCGGGATTGCGGACCCGGCATAATATAACACCGGGGACTGACTCCCGTGAAAAATAACCGGCTCTTATCCGGCACATCAGATTTCTTCTATATACTACACAATACTACACAGAGAGACCCGCAGGTGAACTCCATCACCTGCGGGTCTCTGTATCTTTAAATAATCATACGGCCAATCATGCGGCCGGCACAGGTCGCATGACTTCCGGCATCACTGTCAATCCTTATCCCAAAGCGCGTCTGTTCCGTCCTCGTCCCAGAGATCACGCCAGTCGGTTGCGCCCGGCCACAGGAATACCTGTCCCTTTACCAGCCGGTTCCCGCATTCCATGCCACGGATCTCTTCCATTTCCTCATCGGTCAGCGGATCCTCCGTCACACATTTCAGATTCGCCGTATAATTTTTCTCCTTGATCGAGAATGGAATCGGGGTGTGCCCCTTCTGAACCGCCCATTTAATCGCGATCAGAACCGGGTGTACGCCGTGAGCCTCCGCAATCTTGCGGATTACAGGCTGCTGAAGATCCGCCACATCTTCCGGTGTGCGGTCTCTCTCCGGACGGTCAGGCGAACCGAGCGGACAGAATCCCACGATTTCAATTCCCTGGGAACGAATATAATCATACAGCTCCTGCTGCTGGAAACACGGATGAAGCTCCATCTCGATGCAGGCCGGTTTGACCCGACACAGCGGAAGGACTGCCTTCAGCTTCGGCAGCGTCATATTTGACATACCAATGTGCTTTGTAAGGCCCATATCCACCAGGCGTTCCATCTGTCTCCAGGTTGCCATGAACCTCTTGACCGAAAACGGTTTGGAATTTGGATTCCGCTCCGTCACATCGCATTTCGGCGGATGATAATTCGGGAATGGCCAGTGAACATAGTACATATCCAGATAGTCAAGCTGCAGATCCCGCAGTGTGCGTGCACAGGCCAGAAGAACATCCCCTTTACCGTGCATATCGTTCCACACCTTGGAGACGATGAACATGTCCTCCCTCTTTACCTCTCCGCTCTGGAACGCCTCCGCAAAGACCTCTCCGATCTGGTCCTCGTTTCCGTAGCACGCCGCGCAGTCAAAATGACGGTATCCTACCCGGATAGCGCCGCGAACCGCGTCACGCACCTGCTCCGGTGTCGCATGATCGGACCCGAAGGTTCCCATTCCGACCGCCGGCATTTTTGCTCCTGTGTAGAGCGTTCTTTGAGGGATTTTCGCAGGATCAATAAATTCCATTTCTCATTCCTCCTCTTCTAAAAAATATCCATACATCTTTGATCAGGTTTATCCTTCTTTATCGTACTCTGATGATCTCCACGCGATCCCGGATAGCAGTCATGTCCTCCATCCGGAAAAATCCGGTTCTGTCGGTCATCGCGCTCGCTGCCGATATTGCGCTGGCAAGTCTCAGGCAATCCTTCATGTCCAGTCCCCGCGCGATCCCGGCGGCAAAGCCTCCGATCATGGAATCTCCGCAGCCGACTGTATTGACCGCATTGATTTTCGGGACGTGAGCCTCGTATACCCCTTCTTCACAGGACATAAGCGACCCTGCACTTCCCAAAGAAATCACAACGGTCGGAATTCCCTTTGCGTGAAGCTCACCTGCCGCCTCCAAAAGCTCGTCCCGGTTCCCCTCCGTCAGCGTTCTTCCGACCAGCATCTGAATCTCATCGATGTTCGGCTTGATCATGAACGGCCTGTAAGCGACGCACTCCTTCAGCGTGCTGCCGCTCGTATCCAGAATCACTTTTTTTCCTGCCGCACGCCCTGCGTCGATCAGCCTCTTGTACAGACTGCTGTCGCAGCCGGAAGGCATTGACCCCGAGATCGTCGCCACCGCAGCATCCGAGATATGCTCACTGAATGTCCGGACCAATGCGTCCTGATTTGTTTCCGTTGCCTCAAATCCGGGCTCCAGAAATTCTGTCTGCGTTTTATTCACTTCGTCCCAAATATTGATGCAGGAACGCGTCTCTCCGCTGCACCACACAAAATCCTCGCGGATTCCCTCCCGGTGCAGATGTTCCTGTACAAACTCACCGGAATGACCTCCGAGGAACCCGGTCGCCAGGATTTCCTCCCCGGCGATATGCGCAGCTCTGGAGACGTTCAGCCCTTTCCCACCGGCCGAGCGCTCGCAGATTTTTACACGGTTCACCTCGTTCACCCCGAAGCCGTCCACGACGTATCTGGTGTCCACCGCCGCATTTGCGGTTACTGTCAGTATCATACCATATCCTCTCTGTCTTTTTCCTGATTCAATTGCTCTCCATTCTGTTCTCAGCCAGAACTTATCCTTTTTACTTCTCGGAGTCGATCAGAATCTTTCCCTTTACCTTGCCGCGTTCCTTATACCACTGGAACGCATCCGCGATCTGAGAAAGCGGTACAATCTTCCAGATCATTCTCGGATCATATTTCAGCTGGCCTGTGGCAAAATAATGCGCCACATCGGTCCACTCATGACCCGGGAACGGAGCCGAATAGGACATCCAGGATCCGGTAAGCGTAAATTCCTTCCGGTTCAGATTCTCCCACTCGCTCACCGTAAATGTCAGTTCCTTCTTCGGTGTTCCGATGAAGCAGACGCCGGCCTTATTCGCCGCAAGCTGGAATGCCATCTTCATCGTGATGGTGTTGCCCGCCGTCTCATAGATATAGTCATAGCCGACGCCATCGGTCTGAGCCATCGCCTGATCCATAAAGTCATCGTCCAGGGTATTGATCCCGGCGTCCGCGCCAAGCTCTTCGGCAAGAGCCAGTTTTTCCGGAACGATATCAAAAACCACAACCTTCTTCGCGCCGAAGATCTTCGCCCACTGCGCCGTCAGCATACCGATCGGGCCGGTACCGAGAATCGCGACGGTGTGGCCGCCCTTGTATCCCGTTCTTTCCAGTCCGTGAAGCGCGATCGTTGCCGGCTCAAAAAGCGCCGCCTGCTCAAAGGAGATGGATTTGTCAAATTTCACTGCATTGATTTCCGGGACGCAGACATACTCAGCGAAGGATCCGAACTGACGGGAACCGATAAAGCTGTAATGCTTGCACAGAGAATAGTCGCCTCTCGCACAGTCCGGGCACTTCATGCAGGGAACCAGCGGAACGCCTGCCACATAGTCTCCCGGCGCCACCCTTGTCACGCCTTCACCGACCTCTTCCACGATTCCGGAAAATTCATGTCCCAGAACATTCGGGAAAAAGTGACACGCGTCACCGTTAACCCTCGGCACATCAGAACCGCAGATTCCGGTATATTTAACCTTGATCAGCACCTCTCCCGCCTTCGGCTGCGGCTTTTCAATATCCTCGTAACGAAGATCATCTCTTGCATGTACCACGCCTGCTTTCATCATGATTGCCATCTTTTCTTCCTCCTGAAGAATTTCTTACGAACACTGCATATTGCACAACATTTAACAAAGATATTTATTCAAATTGACAGCGGCCATCCGTCGCTGACAGTCTGTTGTCTCAAAAACTGCCCCCATTTCGTCTCATAAGTCCCTCGAGATCCCGGTACAGTTCCAGATATGTCTCATAATTTTTCTGATAAACAGCCGCGTTTCCGGGATCCGGCTCATGTCGTCTCGTGTCATGAACCGTGAGCGAAACCGCTTCTTCATAATCATGGTAGAATCCGCAGCCGACTCCGGCGAGCATAACCGCGCCGAGCGTCGTTGCCGTGTCAGAGGACGGAACGACAATCGGCTTCCCTGTGATATCCGACTTGATCTGCGTCCACAGCAGCGAATTCGCCGAGCCGCCCATCGCGCGGAGCAGCTCGACATGCGCCCCCGCTTTCTCAGCCACATCCAGATTATGCTTCAGGGCGTAGGCAACGCCCTCCATGCAGGCACGCACCATGTGCCCCTTTGTTTTCGAGAAATCAAGCCCGTAGAACACGCCCTTTGCGTCCGGATTCCAGATCGGCGAGCGCTCTCCGCTCATATACGGGAGAAAAACAAGTCCGTCCGATCCGGCCGCAACCTTTTCCGCCTCATGATTCAGCTGCACGAGAGACGGCTCTCCGGTCTTCTCCGCCAGGAGACGCTCCTCTCCGGCGAACTCCCGCTCAAACCACCGCATCACTCCGCCGCCTCCGGTCGTACCGCCCTGCAGCAGCCATTTGCCCGGAATGACATGAAACGACAGAATCAGCCTGGGATCCGCCTTATATTCATCCAGGCACACGCTCATGCCGCCAGCCTGTCCTCCCTGCTCCTGTGTATCCCCGTCGTGAATCACGCCGGCGCCAAGCGTTCCGCACGCGGCATCAAGACCTCCCGCAACTACCGGCGTTCCCTCCAGAAGTCCCGTTTCCTTCGCCGCTGCCTCTGTCACCTTACCGATCACCTGATCACAGTTCACGATCTCCGGCAGGAACTCCCTCGGGATTCCGATCTCGGATGCCATATCATAATCCCAGACACCCCTTCTCATATCAAAGCAATGCCAGCCGTACGCGTCACAGATATCTTCCGTCATCTTTCCGGTCAGACGGTATCCGATGTATCCGTTCGCGTGCAGAATCTTGTCCGTGTGCGCATAGACCTCCGGAAGGTTTTCTCTGTACCAGAGAACCTTCGGCGTGGTGTAGGAAGGCTGCAGCGCGTTTCCTGCAAGATCAAAAATCCTGTCCTGTCCGATCCGTTCATTGATCCGGTCACACACAGACTGCGCGCGGGTATCCATCCAGATCGGCGTATTCGTCAGATTCTTCCCGTCCTTATCCAGAGCGATGGCGGACCAGCCCTGCCCGTCGATTCCGATTCCACAGATATCCGCAGGCTTCACCTTCCCCTCAGCCCAGATCTTTGCCAATGCCTCACAGACGCCCCGGTACCAGTCCTCCGCATTCTGTTCCGCCCAGCCCGGGTGAGGATAATAAACCGGATAATCACCCGTCGCAGATGCCTCCACCCTGCCGTACCGGTCAAAGACAGCCACCTTACAGGCACTCGTTCCGATATCTATTCCCAGTAAAAACTCTCCCATAGTTTCCTAACTTCCTCTCCGGCATCCCAATGCTCCAACGCTGCGTTAGATAAAGCAGGGAACCTGTTCATTCTGCGTTATTCCGGCCAGGCGCCGGCCTGCCTACAGCATCATTTCGCGTTATTCCGGTCAAGCACCGACCTGCCCTCCAGTATCGTTGTACCGAGCCAGATATGCCTGCGCGCTGATGCATCAGACTCTCCATTTTCCGCATCTCCGATCTCACCGAGCCGCTGCAGCATAATCTCCGCTGCCTTCTCGCCGATTTCGTCAACCGGCTGATTGATGATCGTAAGTTTCGGGTGCACTGCCCTCGCGAACTGGGGGTTATCGAATCCCACGACGGAGAGCTCCCCTGGAATCTCGATTCCGGACTCGTTGGCGCCAATCATGGCACCTATCGTCATCCGATAATTCGAAATCACAACCGCCGTCATTTCCGGATGCATCTGCCGTAGCGTCTCAATTCCACAGGTGCCGCTTTCGATCGAATCATCTCCGTGAAAGATATAATCCTCGGCGCAGACAATTCCGTTTTTCTCACACGCCTCACGGTAGCCCCGCATTCTCTGCCTGGCAGCGTTGATCTCCTCCGGTCCGGCAATCATCCCGATATGCGTGTGCCCCTTCTTCACCAGAAGATCCACCGCCGAACGAATCGCCGCACGGTTGTCTACACAGACCGAATCCACATCCAGTCCCTCAATCTGCCGGTCAATCAAAACCACGGGCTTTTCCGTCCGGATAAACTTCCGGAGATTATTCCCGGTAGCGTCAACCGGAAGCACCACGAGTCCGTCTACCCTGCGTTTCAGAAGAAAATCAACAGCCTCCCTCTCCCTGGCGCTGTCTGTCCGGCAGTCGCAGACCAGCATGGCATAACCGTGCTGACGGAGAATATCCTCGATTTCGCTTAACACTCTCGCGCAGAACGTGCTGTTCAGCTCGGGAATTACCGCGCCGATCATCTTCGTCCGATTCGTCTTCAGCTGCCGCGCCGTCTCGTTTACTTCATAGTGAAGCTCCCCGATCGCCGCCTCGATCTTCGCCCGGTTCTTCGGCCGTACATTTCCTCCATTCAGATAGGAGGAAACCGTCGCTACGCCGCACCCTGCTCTCGTCGCAATGTCCTTTACCGTAGCCGCCATACTTCCTCCCTCCCGTCTTACGGCGTCGTTCAGTCGTTCTTTCGAAGCCCTCCTGCAGTTGCCTGACGATCACTCGTCCGGATCAATTTCTCTGCGTTTTCAGCGCTCCTGTCTCATTTCGGATCCGTCCGGCCTCAGCTCTCTGCTTTGCCGTCGCAGCTCTCTGCCTTACCGTCGCAGTTCTCCGCCTTGCCTTCTCAGTTCTCTGCCTTGCCGTCGCAGCCGCAGACCGTCATGCGGTACTTCACCTGCTCAACAACCGCCGCTCTTCCTGCTGCCTGATACTTCTTCGGATCGAATACGTCCGGATCCTCAGCGATGTATTTCTTGACAGCGTCTGTATATGCCTTGCGCAGCTCGGTCGCGAAGTTCACCTTGCAGATACCTCTCTCCACGCAGCTTCTCACCTGTTCATCCGTAAGCCCGGATGCTCCGTGCAGCACAAGCGGAACGTCAACCACCTCACGGATCTCTGCAAGCCGGTTCACATCCAGAACCGGTGTCCCCTTGTAGAAGCCGTGAGCAGTGCCGATGCCGACCGCCAGTGAGGAAATGCCCGTGCGCTCCGCGAATTCCTTCGCCTCCTGCGGATCCGTGTAGATGTCGTCACCGGAAGATACCGTGTCGTCCTCCTTGCCGCCGACCTTTCCAAGCTCGGCCTCTGTCGGGATACCGACTGCTGCCGCCATATCTGCTACCTTCTTGCTGATCGCGATGTTCTCCTCGAAAGGAAGCTTTGATCCGTCGATCATGACAGAGGTGTACCCCGCGACAATGCACTTCACGGCCATATCAAAGCTCGGGCCATGATCCAGATGAATGCATACCGGCACACTGGCTGTCTCTGCGACCGCCTTCACCATATTCGCGAACATCTTCGGGGTGGCGTATTTCAGCGTGCCGCCGGTGGTCTGGATCATAACCGGTGCCTTCAGTTCCTCGGCTGCCTGAACAATTGCCTGCACCATCTCCATATTCTCAGCATTAAATGCGCCGACTGCGTAATGTCCCTTCTGTGCATCCAGAAGCATCTGTTTTGAAGTAACGAGTGCCATGTAAGTTCCCTCCTTGTAATCATGCCCATTCGGAGGCCGTGAGATATGCTCCGGCAGACCGAATCGTTTCGGTTTTGGTTTCATTATAGGATGTCCCCACACCTCTGTCAATCACTTTTTCCGAATCGATTCGGTTTTGAGCGAAACGTTTCATTTTTCTATTGAATTGTGACAGAAAAAAAGATAAAATAGGTGTCAGCAGACTATATATGTGTGGTGTAAGGCACCACGGAGAAAGGAGTTTTTATCATGTTAAAAAATGTACCGGCAATCCTGCCGCCCGAGCTTCTGAAGGTTATCTGTGAGATGGGCCATTCTGACCGTCTGGTAATCAGTGACGGAAACTTCCCGGTTCCGACCAAGGGGAAGAACGCGGTCATCGTCCGCATGGACGGTCACGGCGTACCTGAAATTCTTGACGCGATTCTGCAGCTCTTCCCGCTGGATCCCTATGTTGAGCATCCGGTAAATCTGATGGAAGTTATGCCTGGCGACAACGTCGAGACACCGATCTGGGACACCTACAAGGAAATCGTTGCGAAGTATGACAAGCGCGGAGCCGACGCCATCGGCACAATCGAGAGATTCAAGTTCTATGAGGAGACCGAGAAGACCGCTTACTGTGTCATCTCCACAGGCGAAACCGCTCTCTATGCAAACATCATGCTTCAGAAGGGCGTTGTGACACCGGATATGCAGCCGGCACCTTATCAGAAGTAAAATCCTGCCTGCTATACGCGACAGACGATATCGGGCAGTCATGCAGAACCTCTTTGGAACAGACTGCATATCAGTAGAACAAACATAACAGACTGCATGTCAGTCATTAGAAAGGAGACCGCCGCACAGATTCAAATCTCTGTGTGGCGGTCTCCTTTTTCTCTGATATCTGATGCTCTTCTGCTACCTGATTTTTTTGAACGGAACGAGCATGGAATATGAGCAATTTACAGGAATGAACAGTTGAACACATCCGCGATGCTACATGAAAGCAAGAAAATGGAAGAAGCAAGAGGGCAGCCACAGCCGTCCCTCTCTACCATAGACTGCGTTTCCGCTGTCACTTCCCCTTCCCGCAGCAGTCCTTATACTTCTTTCCGGAACCGCAGGGGCAGGGCTCATTTCTTCCGATCTTTCTGGAGGTGCGCCGATAGGTTCCTCCGTTTCCAACCTCCGGCGACTGCTTTTTCATCATTTCATGGTAGGAATCCGCAAGCCGCCCGCGCAGGTCATCCAGTCCAATATCATCCATGTCTGCGTATTTCTGTATATCCTGAAGCAGTTCCTTCTCAAAGGCGGCCGCATCATTACGGGCACGGCCGATCAGCTCCGCCACGATCAGATAGCTCTGCGGATAATGTGTCTGGAAATAGGAAATCTCATTCTCGTGCTGCGGCAGATACTGAATCATCTGCCAGCAGGCAATCCTCGCGTTAATCCGGATGCCGTTCGCCACATATTCGTCCGAGGAATTCTCCATCTCACCGATGTGCTGCTCCGAATAAATGTTATTCACAAAATCTTCCAGCAGAGGGGAAATCTCCCTGTCGTCACGCAGGCTATAGGACTCTGCGGCTAAATAGGCGCTCGTGATGGTTTCCTGGTATTTCCCCTGCATCACCCCGAGCCTGGATACGAAAGTGACAAATTCCACAAACGGATTCCGAAGCCATTTTTTCTCCAGCTCCATACTCATGACCACGATCAGATCCGCGAGATATTGCTGATAATCCGCCACATGCTCCGCATGTCTCAGAAAATCCTTGTAATCCTCGAGGTCCTTCAGGAACAGATCCTGATTCATGGACACCTCGAGTTCCAGTGCTCTCTGGAACACACCGTCCATCCATCTCTCGTTGGGCACGAATTTCTCCTTATCGTACTGGATAATGTCCTCCCGGAACGCCTCCAGTGCTTTTTTCTTCAGCCCCAGATTTTCCAGGCAGTCCCCATACGCAGAATAAACCATCGGTTCGTACTCTTTTAACGGAAGAATTTTACCGAACTCGGCAGCAGCCTCCCGGTATTTCTTCTGCGCATGGTATGATTTTGCCAGCTGGACGGCCGCCTTCTCAAAATCCGGATGTGCCTCGATCACCTCCCTGAAGATCCGCTCCGCATCCTCAAATCTGCTTTTTTCAAAAAGGCACACTCCATAAACCGTCTGCACATACGGATAATCCGGCTTTTTCTGCAGAATTTCCCGGCACATCTCCTCTGCCTTTTCGGAATCGCCGTCTCCAAAGACATCCAGCATCGCACGGACCTGTGGCCGCATCTCCTCCGGCGCCTCTCTCACGTACTGTTCAAGTGTTTCCGCCACATTTTCATTTTTCACAGCTTTTACAATCTCTGCCATTGAACCATCCTCATTCTGATCAAATTTTCGATATCATACATTTACTGTATAAGCTCTTCGAAAACGCAAACAGGATCGTCACGCGCGAAGCGTGTGTAAGAGACTGTATGCGATTTCGAAGGCAACAGGTATGAGCGTGAAGCCGTGTGAAACACGGCGAAAACGCGAATGCCTGTAGGATTGCGGGAGTGCGAAGCACGGAGCAATCCGTAGCTTATACAGTGTGTGGCACGACTTATCGTATGGTCGTTACTGTCTGACAACATTTTAACGCAAAACCGGGTGTGCTGCCACCTGAAAAAAACTGCTCTGCCGCCTTAAAACCCGAAAGCACATTTTCCCACGTTCTGCCTACGTATCTGCCTACATATCTGCCTCCTGATCCGGATACATAAGAAATGACACCATAATTGCCGTTCTCTCCTGTGTGTCATTAAGGTCTACCTTGTATTTGTCTTCAATTCTTCTAATCCGGTACAGCAGGGTATTCTTGTGAATATGAAGGCGCTCCGAAGCCCTGACAAGACTTCTCTCCTCCTGCAGGTATACCTGCAGTGTATGAAAATACTCCGTATGATTTCTCCGGTCTGCAAAACGGAGCTGCTTCAGAACCGGATGTTCCAGATCAATGGATACATTTTTTCGCAAAATATTCTGCAGATAGTAAACGACACACTCCCGGCAAAACATGACGCGCCGCCCGTTCCGCTCCCCGTAATGCATCGCGATATCTGCCTGTTCAAAATACTGTCGAAGCTTCATCACATCCTGAAACGGATAACTGATTCCCATATACAGGTCAACCGGTTTCAGATACCGGGTCAGGTCCTGCAGAAAGCGGGAGAACTGCAGATGCGTCGCATTTACGACCATCATCAGGCCTTTATCGACCTGGAGCACATAGCAATCGGAATAAAGCTGTGAAATCTGATGAATCAGCCTCTCATACACCAGTTCACTTCCAGCACTCACCTGAAACCGGAGGACCCGTTTACTGTCCTCATCCTTCCAGCCGATTCTCCGGAAGAACTGATACACCGTATCGCTTTTCATCACCGGATCCTGCCGCAGCAGCCTCAGAAAGACCGCATTCTGCTCCGGAGCCTCCAGGACGATTCCATTTCGATCCCACCAACGCAGAATCTGAGCATTAAATACATGGAAAACCTGCCGTGCCGCCTCTCCGCCTTCCGTCCGGCCAAGTGTCACAAAGCTGAAGCCCCAGAAAAAGCCATTGATAAAAATATTCTGAACAAGAGAATTCTTTTTCAGTATTGGTTCCTGAAAATAATACGAGTTTCGATTCGTGAGATTGGACTGCAGGCTTTTTACCACAGGGACTACATGATCCAGAGGCATTCCTCCCTCTATCCGCAGCTGGTCAGCATACTCAGCCGGAACTGTTTTTTCGATGTACTGCCTTCCCGCAATACTTTTCAGGATAAATCCGCTGTTCATCACAACTACCATTTCCTGAAAAATATTCGCCGCCTCCTGCGTAATATCCTGCAGCGAACAGTGAGCATCAATCAGATCCCGCACATGAAGATCCCACTCCAGATACCTGTCGATGGTGTACTGAACCTTTTCGTAGATTTCCTCCATACTCCCGCAATCTACAACCAGATAATCATTTCTGTTGACACAGATCACCCTGTTCTTCATGGTCGGGATAAAATCCTCGGAAGGGCAGATATAGACCGTGTGCGGGCTGACATTGTCGCCCCTGAACAAAAGCGAAACATTACGGATACTCATCTCACCGCCTGAAATATGGCTGTCGATTGCATATTCCTTCAGATTGTCCCGAATGATCCACATGCTAAGATACATCTCGAATATTTCCTCCGTCCTCGGCCCTGACACCCGTCTCACCCGTCCAGAAAAACTGCCGCCTCTCTCGTCACACTTCCTCCGCCTTCGGTCCTGACACCCGTCTCACCTGTCAGATATCTTGTGATTCTATAACAGGTACCTGTGCTTATTATAGCATATTTATGTGTTTACAGCCCATATTCAACTGCTCCCTCAATGCATACAATAAAACCTATACGATGCATCACGCTACACACTGTATCAGTTGCCGATCGCTCCGTGCCTTGTACTCGCGCAATCCAACACCGTACAGATCTGCCATGATGCTGAAAGCAAGAACACTCCGGAAAATTCTGAGAACGTAAAAAAAAGGAGGAACCTACACATGTTATCACCAAAAGAGAACTACAGACAGATTTTCCTGCACAAGCCGGTGGAATACACACCCTGCACCATTACAGACGGGGCAATCTTCGGATTCGGAGCAAAAAATGGTCCCTGGTTTGAAAAAGGCCCAGAGGGCGGTGGCTACGATGGATTCGGTGTCCGCTGGGTCACCCCTGACTCGGGCAATAATGCAGCCATCCCCGCTCCCGGTGAATTCATTCTCGATGACATTACCGAATGGAAAAAGGTGAAATTCCCGGATCTGGACAATTACGACTGGGAAGATGAGGCTAGAAAAGACTTCTCCGGAATAAACCGTGACAATGTGCTCGTTGAGTTCGGCGTAGGAAACGGTGTATACGAGCGGCTCGCCGCTCTGATGGGTTTTGAAGAGGCACTGATCTCCCTTGCCATGGAGCCTGAAGCCTGTATGGAATTTTTTGACAAGGTTTCCGATTATCAGTGCGAATACATCGATTATATCGTCAAATATTATCATCCGGACATCATCAATTACTATGACGACATCGCAACACAGCGAAACCTGTTTATGTCGCCTGCCACTTACCGGGAACTGATCAAACCCTTCCACAAGAAGGTAATGCAGCATATTCATGAAAAAGGATGCTACACCATGCAGCATACCTGCGGTCATGCTGAATCTGTTATCGAAGATATGATTGATATCGGCGTGGACTGCTGGGTATCTGTACAGCCCTGCAACGACATTCAGAATCTGATCCAGCAATATGGAGACCAAATCTCCTTTGCAGGCGGTATGGACACAAACGGCGCAGTCGCCGGTGAAGGCGCGACCCCGGAAATGATTCGCGCCGAGGCCAGACGTGTCGTTGACGAATACGGAAAATACCATAAAGCTTTCGCCCTGTTCGGTTTCTTCCTGAATCATGATCCGAAAGCTCTCGGTCAGAACTTCGGCATTCTGTTTGACGAATTCATGCCATACCGGATGACCAGATGCAACAGCCTGACATAAGCAAAATGCACCACGGCCGGAATTTCATTAGAAGTTCCCGGTCAGCCAGGCCTTAAAGCAAACGCAGGCAAAATATATCAATTCCGGCATTCCATAAGAATCCTTGAAATTCCTGATCAGACAGAAGTTATAGATGTCAATTACCCACTATCTTAAGGCAGTAGATTTCCGCCTACAGCAAAGAAAGGCTTTTGTATATGAAAATCATAATCCTCGGCGGCTTTCTCGGGGCAGGGAAAACCACCGTCCTGCTTCAATACGCGCGCAGCTTGATCTCGCACAGCACGCAGAACGGCAATCCTGTCGTCATACTTGAGAATGAGATCAGTGAAGCCGGCGTTGACAATCAGCTTTTGTCACGCAATCATTTTCTCGTAAAAAATATCTTCTCAGGATGCATCTGCTGTACCAGCTCTGCGCAGCTGGAGCAATCCGTCCGGGAAATCGAACGAAACTACTCGCCGGAATATCTCCTGATCGAATCAACTGGGATGGCATATCCCGACAGCGTCCGCCGCACCCTCAGAGATGCCGGCAGCTGGGATACGGGAATCGTTGCGCTTGTCGACTGTAAAAGATGGCACAAAGTGAAGTGTGCCATGCCTGACTTTGTCACCAGCCAGCTGAAGGATGCATCTGTCATACTCGCCAACAAGATCGATAAGGTCAATGAAAATGAGCAAAGAGAAGTCATTGCCGACGTCAGCCGCTATAACTCCAGTGCCCGCATCTTCCCGATCAGTGCCATAAAAAAACAGCCCGATGAGCTGTGGACGAAGATCACATCTCTGTGCCTGGGAAAGGGGTAATTTTATGCCGAAAAATGACAGAAACGTAAATACAGAAGATCCAGTGACGGAAATCGATAACATTCCAGATAACGATCGTTGCCTGACGAAAGCCGGAAACCAGCCGTACCGGCAGGAACAAAATCATCCGGACCCTCATCATTCGGATCAGCAAAATCCGAATCAGCGCTGTACGGATCCTCACCATTGGGATCATCACCATCACGATCAAAAGAGTGACCCTTCACTTCCCCTGGTCGATGTAGATGTTCTGGACAATGCTGTAATCGGCACGGTCAAGTGTAAAATCCCCGGAGAATATGAAGCGGCAAAGAAGAAGCTTGCAGAAGCCATGCAGAAAACCGCCAGGGATGTAGAATCCTCTGGCGGACTTATCGGGCACATCAAGGCATTTCTCAGACAAGAATGCAGAACCTGCACGATTTCGATCACCGAAGCCGGCGATATGCAGGAAAAAGAAGATGAGAACCCGTCACTCTACGTTGACAATGCAGCAATTGTCTTTGGCATCTCAGCCACAGAACTGGAGAAGATCCTGAGACACTGCTTTGCCGCATGGCTCTGAAAAAATAAGTTGTTCTGAAGAAGTACTGCTCGTAATGCGCTGCTTCGCCGCATGGCTCTGAAAAAATGATTTCCTGCTCTGAAGAAGCGTTTCTCTTACTTCCCGGCGTCCACCCGGCTCACGCACTTCACGCCGAGCCTGACCACGTTGACGTCTGAGAAATTATACTCCGCGTACCGGTATATACACGGAATCTTGTATTCTTCACCGGTCTGCGCACTATAGGCGACCAGCGTCGTACGGATCTGATCCATATCGCAGAGGTTCTTCAGCATGCCATACTGACACTTCAAAAGAGCCGTGCCTTCCGGCATCAGCTCTGCCTCCACATACCGCCCGGAACCGAGATCTCCGATTCTTCGGGAGAGATAATACAAACTGTAGCGGTACTTCTGACACTGGCCGTCAATCTCACGGATCTCCTCCGCCGTAATATCCGCATTATTAAGAGGAACCGTGAAACTGATCTCCGTTTTCCTGTTCTTTGGATACGTGCGTATTGCCTCCGCACGAAGAGCATCTGTCTTCATCTTGATATCATGGTACTGTGTCTCTGTGGCGTTTTTCACGAGATCCGCAAGGAAAAGCTCCAGTCTCAGGCGATCCTGATCCCCTTTCTTCTCCTGCTCCAGCATCTTCCGGTACTCCGTCTCATAACCAGGGTGAATCCGCTCCATGACCTCCTCATTGAAGCAGATTTTATCCTCCTGTGAAACGGGAGATGTCCTTAGAAGCCCGTTCCTGTCTTCCCTCTCTCTCTCCTGATTCGCCGCCTTCTCCGAAGATACGGCTCTCTCTTCCGTTCTTTCGGGAAACGTCTCCTGGTGATACCGGCGCAGATATTCCTTCACATTTCTGAAATTCATACCGCTGTAGTCACAACAGTTGATCCGGTCCAGATCGTTTTCCATCGCGCCATTCATCTGTTTCGCAATGCACTTCTCTGTTCTTCGCTCCCGAAGAGACTCCAGGAAGGAATTCCGTTTTCTTCTTTTTTCTTCCGCCATAAAAGCAACCTTTATCTGTAATATGATTCTAAACGATTCTCCAATAGCCCGGCTCTCCAATATCCGGGCTTATATACATTATACCATCAGAGCGAGCTTCCTTCCGCAGTAAATTCCGAACAGGCAGCAGGCAACGCTCAGCACGATATAAGTTCCTCCCGCAAAGTACGCCCTTTTCTCCAGCAGCCGGAACGCCTCCAGCGAAAAGGTTGAGAAAGTGGTGAATCCCCCGCACACTCCTGTCTTCCAGAACAGTACCGCATTTTGCGATACGCCCTCTTTTCCGGAAGCTGCACCGACCACAAAGCCGATCAGAACGGCGCCGGCGATATTCGTAAGAAGCGTCAATACCGGAAAATCTGTCTTCACCGGAATCAGACTGATCGCATACCTTCCGACAGCACCAAGCGCGCCTCCCAGTGCGACAAACAAAAAACCCATTTTTCAGATCCTCCTGCCCACATAATTAAGAAGTGCTCACAGAAGAGCCCGCCGCGGAAACAGCGTTCTCTGTATCCTCGTCCTGAAAATCAATTTTGACCTTATAAGCAGGCGATATTTCTTCCACAACTGGTTCATATGTTTCATATGCCTGCATTTTTGCGAAGGAATCCGCCTGTTTCATAGCCTCCTCAGTGCTCAGGCTATCTCTGAGTTTTTCAACTGCCTCTGTCTCAAAGCTCTTGCTTTCCTCTGCATTCATTTTGATGTCGCCGAATGCCAGCCAGCCTCTGCTGGTATCGCCGACCTCTGTCTTCTCCGGGTCAAAGACAACCGAATGTAATTCAGCTCTTGGAATCTTAATTGTGATCTGATATTTTTCCTCATCCAGCGAGATGTCTTTCGCCGTGATATCGGTCAGGTCAATGGTGTACTCTCCGGTTCCATGAATCGTCAGAATCTGTGATTTGTTGAATACAGCCCAGTTCATGAATCCCGTATTCGTAATCGTTGTATTCACGGAAGCGTCCCGCTCTTCCACAATCAGGAGCTGCTTCTTCTTTGCAAGGCCGAGAATCGGTTTTTCGAAATCCACAGCCTTAAACCCGAAAATACCATGGTTTTCCAGCGTAAGATCGTGATCCTCTACAGGCTTCACCTGTTCATGGTTTACCCGCCAGGATGAATACACCTTCACCCCAAAGACACATGCCAAGACCAGGACGATCAGAAACAGAACTCCCCTGACCCCGATTCCCCTTCTTCTGCCCGCACCGCCATATTTCTTAAAGGCACGTGCAACTGACTCATCCACAGCGTTGGAAACGACCGTTTTCAATTCTTCATCGTTTGTATGAATCTCACTCATCTGCAAATCCTTTCACAGCAAGTACCCAAGTACCTTTGTAACTTTCCGTACGTCATCATCTCAAGCGGAAAAATACCACCTGTGCGCTCTTATGATTGCGGTGCAGAATAGTCACATCCATTTTATAACAAATCCCTTTTATCGCAAATCTCTTTCTCAAAAGTTTGTAAAGGAAAAAGCCGCAAACCCCCATTCTTTAAGGATTTGCGGCTCTTCCACCAAATATCGAGGTTACTGGATTCGAACCAGCGGCCTCTACGTCCCGAAGAGCTCCAGAAAACAAAAATATTGGTTCGAAAAGAGCCAGAAATGCAGTAATAGCAAGGGCTCGCGGGACATTGCATTTACTTCGATTTTCTTGCGTTTATTTTGCTAGATCACGGGTTCTGTCATACTTTTGTCGGATCATTTCAGGCAGGCTGATGAATCGTTATTATTTCTTGCAACGGAAAACATCCATACCATATGCTGTTCTTACACCAGCTCACTATGTTTAGTTCTTAACAGTCTTTATATCTGAATCCCACACATAGCAAATCGCAAAATTCATTTTTATGCCATTGACATGATTTCTTTCTTAGCAAATTTACCTGCTCCTCTGTAAGACCAGTATAATCTACAATCTTTTGTTCAGGCTCACCACTTTTAATCATGCGTTCGGCCATATCCACCTGCGCCTTGTCATAACCTCTTTCAGCGCCCTTATTCTCAATCACATCACTATAATTACACATATCATTCACCTCCTGCACAATTTCTTCGGTGATCTCAATCTTAAAATCTTTTTCCATTCGCATGAGCTTTTCTTCAGGCTGTATTATAGTGGAAAGGATCGTAATCAGCATCTCATGTAGTTTCGTGGCTTTATTTCCGGCCTTTTCCAGCTCATCATCCTTTGGCAGCCGGATCATGACCACACGCATTAGGTCTATTCTCGGATCTCCATCATAACTGCCATATAGATTTTCACCAGTAACCCCATACTGTGTAATTGTATTCGCCCACTTCTGAGGACAGTTCATTACAATCCAGATAGAATAAACTTTCTGTAAATTCTCATAATGATCTCTCTTGACATTGCGTCACATTTGTTCAGAAATCAATCGGCAACAGTACGCAATACCCCGCGTTTCAAGATAATAAGAACGGTAAGGTGTTCCCTGTGCTTCAATATTGATGATCAACGTATACTCCGCCGGAGTCTTTCCTTTCGGAGATTTTGCGAAGAACCTCACATCATAAGTGACTGTATTTTCGCCCAGTTCCGCACTCTCCTGAGGCATCCCTGTAATCATATCATTAGTTGTGCCAGGATACACAGGGATTGACGCAACCGAGGGATTTTCAATCAGTTCTTCTATTTCTTGTCTGTTAAGACCTTCAAATTCTGAGACGGTATACTGCAAAATCCATGCAAGCACTGGCTTCTCAGCCAGTATCTTCTTGATTGCAGTATCCAGTTTAGCTTTGTAACCAGCGGTTACAAGAGTCTGTCCCAGTGTGTTCAGTCTTTTTCCCACAGGAACACTCCTCCTTATGATTCAAGAGTAACATCAGGATCCTGACTGGTCAATGCCAGGATATAAATCATAAGTTGCCGATAGCTTTCCCTTGATTGCTTTATTAAAGATCCAGCTCCAGTCTCTGTCTTTCCGGATAGTATTCACTGCAGGAAATCCAGAATTTTTCCTTTTCTATAGATTTCCATTGCGCATCCGTAAACGAAATGCTATGGATAACATAATACAAATCACTTTCTGCTTCTCCCCCCACGGGAATCGTGATATTGATACCAGAGGTACCAGTACTGTCACCTGATGAAAGGAATTCCAGCGATACGCCTTGGGAATACCCGGTTGTCGACATGTAAAATTCAGACAGGTCAACTGTCTCCTCGCTGCTTCCCATATTCGCAAATAAGAGGTGCGCATGTATGACGCGATAATCTCCCTGTCCATTCGGATTGATCTGGTCACTCTTCCAATTCTGCGGCATATATTCAGAATCTTCTACTTTGATTGTGACGGAATCATTGAAGGAGAGCGCTTCCCCTTCAGGCACACTGTTTAGCGCAGTCTCTGCATATGCACGGTTTACATTACGATATCCAATTCCGAAGGTGACCGTAAGTGCAGCCAGAACAGAGAGAATCAAGGATACTTTTACTTTATTTTTCACCTGTTATCCTTCCCTCCTCCATACAGTAGACCTTATCAGCTGCATTTCCTAAGTCAGCCAGATCATGCGATGCCACAATAATCAGCGCGCCTCTCTCCTTCTCCTCCTGTATCAGCCTCCAGAAATTCTCTGTACTTTTCTGGTCCAGTGCGTTTGTCGGTTCATCCAGGAGTATCAGGTCCGGCTTTTCCATGATGGCGGCAGCGATTCCCACCTTCTGCTTCATGCCGAGGGAGCATTGTCTGAATTTCTTGTTGCGGTTGTCAAACATCCCCACCCGCTTTAAAACCGCTTCAATTTCGTCCTTTCCTATGACACCGCGGATTTCAGCCAGGCTTTCCAGATTATCCATAACCGTGTAGTTATTCAGAAATCCGGGCGATTCAATTAATACGCCGCAGCTTTCGGGAAATGAATGTCTGCGGTCCAGCTTTTTCCCGTCTATGATCACCTCGCCTTCACTTGGAAGCACCAGCCCGCAGAGAACGCGAAGCAGCATGGATTTTCCGCACCCATTTTTACCCTGCAGTCCGCAGATACAGCCTTTGTCCAGAGAAAAGCTGATATCCTGAAGGATTTCAACACCCTTAATCATTTTTGAAACATGCTCCACCTGAAGATAACCCATACGTGCTCCTTTATTTTTATCCATGAACGATAAAATCTTTTTTCTGAATGTATTGATATGCAATTACAATAGACAGAAAGGCAGCTGCGGAAGCAGCAATACCTGATATCCCCAGACGCACGTGTCCGTCAAGTCCTGGCTGTAAACGTGTCCACATCGTGGCGTTCAGGAAAAGGACGTCATTCATCCAGGCAACAGTCAAGACCAATAAGATAACCAGACTGATGAAACCATACAGGCATCCGGAAATTTCAGAAACCAGGAACTGGATCATGCCGGCTGCAATCAGAGAAATAAGAAGCATCCAGCAAAACCCGGGAAAACAGCTGCGGAAAATCTGCTGCGAAATATCTGTCTGTGTCAGGGCACCCTGTACTTCCTCATGGACCTGTAATCCGGCGTTTCCCGAACCGGCACAGCCTGCCAGATATAAAGCCAGTATTGCAGCTATCGCATAAACAAACGCATCCAGCAGTATCCAGCAGATGATCCTTCCACTCCACGCCAGCCTGGAAGGATACCGGATGATTCTGCCCTTCATAGCCAGTCTGAATTCCTCCGATAAGCGAAGGCATAAAATCAGGACAAACCCAAGGTAATATGCGAACCAGAATATCGGTACATTAAAGGGCGGGCCGTCCTGCACAAGATATGGCGGCAGGTTTCCCTTGAAGAAAAACAGCATCAGGTCTCCTGCCGACCAGGCGATCCGGCTCTGTCTGTACTGTTCTATGTTCGAAAGATTTGTCCGGAACAGAAGGAAAGCAAACAGGACAAGCCCGAAAGCTGTCAGCAGCAGACACAGCTCATGCTTCGTCCACGTTACAACCCTGATATGCTTTTTCCTATTTCTGGAAATAATCCCTGTGTTCAAAGAAAGACCTTCCTGCCTGTATCATGATAAAGGCACCAATAGAGCATAACGCCACTGTCAGAAGATACCATTGTGCATTCTTAACAAAACCATACCGGATATTGATCAGGTCAAAAAATACAGGAACCTGGCATCTGGATTCGACCACCCCGATACCTATAAATAAAAGCATGCACCAGACACTGCCAAGCCTGTTCCACGAACAGATATCCTGCAGGATGAAAATCAGCAGGTATTTCATGAACAGACAATAGCATGCAAAAAGGAAAACCCACCCGGTTTCAATATGCACTACGGAAAATGTCTCCGCATAAAAAAAGCTGGAATCCGAAAACCAGTTATTTGCCGGAATTGAAAAAATCCCCGCTATAAGAAACGTTCCTGCAATCTGGACCACAGCCAGGTAGACCGCAAACAAGGCAGAGGACTTCATCATATTATCAAAAATCTCTTTCCTTGTTCTCAAACGGACAATGGACTGCGCATGATATGTCTTTACATGAATCGCCCAGTTGGCAAGTGCAGCCGCAGGAACGATAACAATGCCCATGGAAACACTGTCCTGGAATTTACGCATAAGGTCCAGAAAACATATATCAAGCCGGTAAAAATCACACAACCTCCGAAACACAAGAAAAACACCCAAAATTGCGATCAGAATCCAGATGGCAGGCAGTCCAAGGACCAGAATGCCTCTGCAACATTTCTTATGTTTATAGGCATCGCTTTTTCCCATATCAGACATTCACTTCTATCCTCAGAACAATTACTGTACGTCCTCTTTCATGCCCTTCTTTATGAAAATGAAAAAAAACAAAACAAGAGCCGCTGCTATGGCCAGTCCGGCATAAAGAGGGTGTACCGTTGATCCATACCCCGCCATGGAAAAATAAATTGGTGAAAAATCATACATACCCGTCACACTGCAAAGGATATGCCAGATCAGCTGTAAAAAGAACGGAATAATAATCACTACAACCAGATAATCTGAAAGAAAACAGCACAGCAGTGCTATTCCGGCATAAAATCCGCCAATCAATCCATCAAACAGAATAAATAGCAATAAGTAAACGGTCGGATGAGAGAAATACAGCTGATAACCCGGGGTTGTTATTGAGATGCCATTTCCAAATATTGAACTCGGCAATAAATTTGGAAGCAGGACAAGTGAAAACAGGTAATTCATCAATAATGGCAGCATCGTAATAATTGCCCCGGCTATGATACTGCCGCAAAATTTGGTTTGAAGATATTTTCTTCTGTCAACCCTGACCAGTATTGATTTGAGGTACCCTGCATGCAGATCCTCAAAAAAAGTGATCGCATAGGGCATGGAAGCAATAATCGGTAATAACATAAAGAACAAAAACGCTTCTACCGAAGTGCCACTTCCGATCATGCACTTTACCGATGCTGTGTTGGGCTGCAGAGAACGCAATTTTTCATAAAAAAGCGTATGATTCGCAAGAGATGCAGGGACCTGCTCCCTGAAAATCTGCGTCAAAGCAATGCAGGCGCCAGTCAGAAGGCCTACCCAGGTCCCGCTGTTCTTCATACTTCTTTTTATACCGATAAGAAATAAACTTTCTGACTGGTACACCCTGCACGCTCCTCTCTCATAAAGGCATTTTCATATAGCACGCTTATCATTCGTTCAGAACTGATGATAAATACTCAGTTTAAAACAACATAGCCATTTAAATCACGACTGCCTCCCACAGTACCGGAAGGATTAATTTCCAGCCAGAGCAGATGGTTATTCACACACTCATCCGGAGGAAGGAATACAATCTTCTTTTCAATCGTTTCTCCTGAAGGGATACTTTCCTGAAAGTATGATTTTGAAAAACCTCTGTCATCCGATACTGCAATCACTTCACCTGTGTAATTCGAACTCATTCCAACTCTAAGCCACAAATCCCCCCAGAGAAGGCCATCGTAATCTTTCTTGGAATCATTGGTCACACTGATATCGACGATAAGACATGAATATCCATTTAAGATATTTCCCTGATCATCTACTTCTGCAATACCATAATTTGCAATTTTTTCACGTGCATTTGCTGAAAGTGTGTCCGGCAGTTTTTTCTGGACCTCAAACGCGGGATTAACATTAAAAGTCAGGGGTTCAGAATAAGCATTATAGTAATCCTCTTCCGTATTCACTGCTATGGTATCAGCAAAATCGAACTTTACAGTTATATCTTCTCCTGCGCTTACACAACTATTCGGATTGATCTTTCTTCCCCTTGCATGCAGATAATTAATCAGGCCTTCCTTTCCCGTATATATCTCGGTACTGGAAGATATCTCCCCATCAGATGAGGATTTCTGATCCGGATTCTCAGCACTCGCAGAGGCTCCTGAAGAGGATACCTGATCACTATTCTGATCGTTTTCATCAACCGACACACTTACGGATGTTTGATTTTCTGCAGCATATGGGTCTGCATCAGCTCCATTGCCGCTATAAACAGGACGGCTCAAATTAAAATACCGGAAAACCAGAAGTCCTGAAATAATGGCAATGGCGGCGATAATAACAGATAACAGTTTGTGTTTCATACTTGATCCTCAGACACTATCAGGACTCCATTTTCCTGAAACAGTAGCAGACGGCACTGAAGTAATGTATAGATAGCAATCTCGTTTTCCACTTTCATCATTTTTTTGCAAAATAAACTAAGATGTAATTGCTACCTCCTAAATCCATTCTGTTCATCCGTTCTGTTTAGATGCCTCCGTCTGCCTGCGTAAATTAAAGTAATTATTCCGTAGCCAAGCATCACAAAAATAAGAGGGTGGACATATATTTCCACTAGACTAAATGTACAATATCCCACACCTAAAATCATGATATTGATGGAGATCACCAAAATACCACTCATGAACTCTCTTTTCATTGTATCCTCGCCTCTATTTCTTGTTGCAAGAAACAGAAACACACCTGTCAAAAGCCCCGGAAAAACGGTATACAGCAACAAAAGAAACGGCAGAATTGAGGTGGGATTTGACCTTATTAAAAAATTAAGGGGCTCCCTACAAAACAGATCTATTAGTACCATTCCCTGTGCCAATAGAGTGAATCCCAAAATGGAGATATGGCGAGAGGCCTTTTTATTTTTATCCATGAAGATGTCTCCTTTGTGCATAAATCATACGAGTTAAAAAGCGAAGCATTGAAGATTTAAGGTCCAGCTTCGACTTGATCCCTGTGATAATCTCAAAGAAAAGTAGGCACCTAAAGATCCATTTGTTGAGTATATAGAATTATTAAATCCAGTATATAGAGAAGTCCCACTTTTTATATCGCCTTCTTTTATTTGCGTTTTCCATTGATTTGTATGTCCAGCGCCAGAGCAATTGGCTTTTATATGTGCAGTATTGCTTACAGAAGTTCCATCATTAGGATTTGGATCCCTCCAGATCCCTGATACACGAGTCAATAAATATTCTGAAGGAGCATATGCATTGTTCTCTGTATAATAAATAGTTACTGTTGCTGATATATAACCCGTCGAATCGCTTCCTGATACACTATGATTATGAGAGAAAGTTGACATTGGAACCAAATATTTATAAGTTACAGTTTGCTCATTATCATTATTTGCCAACGAACGAAGTTTAGTATCCTTATACCCTGTAATATATATGATGTCACCATTATCACTTATCAATTGACCTTGTACCGTATCTGAGAAAGCTCTATCTTTGTTGTTATTAGTACCAGCATATACAGGTGTGATGGCCATAACTAGTCCTAGAACAGCTGATGTAACAATTGCTAAAAATTTCTTCATAAGCACCCCCCGATCTTAAAAAATTCGCCGTATTTACCAATTACGCCCGACATTAATGATTATTAGCTTCAGTAATATCTTTTATTACTGGTTTTTCTTAATGTCATAAACCGACAAGGCGATGATAATACAATCGGATATTATGGTTAATAGGTGGTGCTATAACATTCTTTTATATATCCGTTCACTGATCAAAGATGTACTATGATAAATTAGAGAGAAAAATTTAAAGAAAAGATTTTCAATACAATGGAACCGCCTCGTTTTGTCATAAAAATATAACAATTAATTGATATTAACTGATATTATCATAGCATATCAATTACATTATTTCAATAGCAAAAAAAAGGCTCTTCGGGCATCCCTGTGGGTGAGAAATGCCATTTTATCCAGTAATTACACTGCTTCCGACACTATAGTAGGTTTTCGATTTTGAAGTGGAACGGCGATATCAGAGCATACAAGATATACGATATCCATTATATTCTGTATATTGCGAAACCCATAAGCTTTGCGGATAATCAATTTGATTTTATTGTTGGTTGCCTCAATCCTGGCATTGCTCAATCCAAGCCGGATCGTGTTAAGGATGTGATCCTTATGACGCTTAATCTTCTCATATAACCTGAATCCGTGAAACCCGCACCATATAATTTTTCAAAAGCGCAAGTTTCAATATTTGCACTTGCTTTTTGTTTTAGTTTATCTCTGAGTAAAGGTGTCAGGAACGGATTAAAAAAAGAATATAAAGTCGTTTATGTAAATTTAATCGGAACCTGACACCAGACATTCCTCCTTTGAATGATTGTGTGAGAACTACCATTCTACCAGAGAATGCCCGCTATGGACATTTTTATTGCTGCCACACCGCCTTGGGAGCGGGAATGGAGTCAGGGGATCGTGGAATAAACCGAAGCACCGTTTTCTGGTGCGAGGATTTATGCCGCGAAAGCCCTTGACGGAATGACACGGAGTACCCTTTATCCGCAGGAAGCAGGAAAACTGCTTCCCTGCCTACCCGGCGAGGGGCGGGTCCGGGCAGAGCCCGGGAGGTGACTCAAGTGTCCAACTTCATTTTACAATCGGCGAAAAAATTTATTTTTTTCAAAAATACCCCACCAAATGACCCCTTTCTGTCCATGTACTTATGAAGGGGTTTTTAAAAGATCTCTTCACCGGACCTTGACAACTGAAGAGATCTTTTATCAGGTACTTCATTTCTGTGTCTGTGCTTTGAAAGGTGCGAGCCGTTTTTCTCTGGTACGCGATGATCCGATTCGGGGAGCGAACAATACCACGAAAAAAGATCTGCGGACTGCTTCCGCGGATCAGGCGATGACAGGACGTAGAATGATACTTCCGCCTGCAGCAGGCATGACAATCCTGCAACTGGCAGGGCATTCGGACCCGGGCAGATTCCCGGGCAGGACAAATTCACTTGGACCCGTGGTGATGATCAGCAGTCATCCGCCTGATAAAATCCCTCACGCGGTCATGCTGCCGCTTCCCGGGGCAGGAGATAAATACAGGAAAAATCAGCAAACATCCAGTAACCGTAAACCATCAGTTACACAGAACCATCGCAACTGTCTCCGCACGATCTTTGTGCCTGATAGTCAGGGCTGATTCAGAAAAGCATTCATTTACCCAGGAGGTGATAAAGATAAACAACAAGAGAACACCCGAACAGCTACAGCAGGAATTAGACCAGACAAAACACCTGAAGAAATATTACGAGAATGAAATCAAGATCAGAAAGGCACAGCTCAGCCATCTGAACCGCAGAGAACGGACACACCGGCTTTGCAGCCATGGCGGCATGCTGGAGAAGTTTATTGAACGTCCGGACATGCTCTCCGACGAGCAGATTATGCAGCTTCTCTCCTTTGCCTTTCATAAAAATGATGTACAGGCACTGCTAAGACAGATGATAAAGGACGCAGAAGAAAAGAGCTATGGACAGTCCCTCTGATAAGAGGGCGCAATTATACACCCTGGCGGTTGCAATTGCGTCAAATGCCGTCCAGGTGCCGCCGACAGATCCATGCTGCAGAGCAGGTCACGCTGCCGTCCACCCGGCCGAACATCCGGTACGGCAGATGGTGCCTGCTCTGCTGATCCGGTGGGAACCATGTTCCCCCTGCGCCGTCTTCAGACGGCTACCCTCTCTTGTACATACGCATAGAGCATATAAACGAAAAACATCTGCCAACCTGCAGCCTGCTAAAAACAGAATAACCACAAACCTATACATAAGACCGACGGTTCTTTCCAATAAGAACGTTGGTCTTTTTCAGCCGAGGAGGAAATTTATTGAACAGAGAAAATATTAATCATGCGCAGCAGATGCTGCTCAAATACTGCCAGCAGCGAAAAATGACAGACATCAAAATCACAGGCATTGCCAAAGTGTCCGCCACTAATGCAGAAGGAAAGCCATTACATCTTACCGTTAATCTGTATGGCGACATCATGGACGCTGAAATAAACAGGACCATCGCAGATGGGAACACATCCCACAATATCATGCGGATCAGTGAATACCCGACGAAATGGACAGACAGGAAAGAATCAGTCCTTACAGCATGCAGAAAAGCACGAAATGCAAAAACAGAATCAAAGAATCGAGCGGACAGCAACTCTTTGTCCAGCAGGAAAAGATATGATGCCGCGAGGTGACCTGCCCGCATTTTTCTATTTCTATCAGGTCCCGTTACAACAAGAAGACCGGATCAAAGGGATCCGCCGTAGCAGGCGCAGCCTACCAGAGTGCCCAGCGGCTGTTCTGCGAATACGACGGCCAGGCCAAGAACTATGCCTACAAAAAACCAGAGCTCGTCTACTCAGAAGTCATGCTTCCGGCAAATGCCCCGCCGGAATACGCTGACCGTTCCAGGCTCTGGAATTCCGTTGAAGCATCGGAATCAAGGTTTGATGCCCAGCTTGCGCGGAGCATTATTGCGGCACTTCCAAGAGAGCTTCCTATGGAACAGTCGATTGAAATGGTCAGGGAATTCTGCAGAAAAAACTTTGTGGACAACGGCATGTGCTGTGATATTGCCATCCATGACCCGTCCCCGCCCGGCCACAATCCGCATGTCCACATCATGCTGACGCTTCGGGGAATCGATGAGAATGGCCTCTGGCTTCCCAAATCCAGGAAGGAGTACATCCTGGACAAAGAAGGAAACAGGATCCGGCTGAAAAGCGGCGCATGGAAAAGCCGGAAGGTCGATACCGTTGACTGGAACCGGAAAGAGAATGCAGAGATCTGGAGAGGCAGCTGGGAGAAGATCCAGAACCGGTACCTGGAGAAAAACAAATGTCCGGCACGGGTAAGCCTGCAGTCTTATGCAAATCAGGGAATCGATCAGATTCCGACAGAACATATGGGACCGGCCGCAACCGCCATGGAGAAGAAGGGCATCAAGACAGACGTTGGAAATCTTAACCGCGAGATCTGGGAAGCCAACTGCCTGCTTCAGTCCATCCGTGACATGATCCGGATGCTGGCAGAATGGATCTATGCGTTTTATCAAGCTGCCCAGGAGGCGAAGGCCGGCAAGACAGCACAAGCAAAGGAGAAGGCAAAGGCAGAAGCACAGGCGGAACCTGAACCGATTTATCTGCGGGAACTGATAAAGGCAAAGCTGGATATTCGAGCGAAGGAAAGGGCCCTGTGGAGCCACCACGCACAGACAAACGGGGCCCTCCGTGATTGTTCAAACGTTATGTTTTTCCTTGAATATATGGACAATCACGGAATCCGTACGGTGAATGATTTAAACGAACGCCTCTCCGAAACGTACGAGAAAATTACCTCGATCCGCAGATCTGTGAAAGCAGCACAACGGAGGATCCAGACCATTTCCAATATCAGAAAAGCCTTGAAAGATCTCCGTGAAACCAGAGCAGTCCACGACAAATATATGCAGATCGGATGGAAAACCCGGAAAGAAAAGTTCCGCGCAGAGCATGCTGACGACCTGAACCGGTACGAATCCGCCAGCCGCTTTCTCCACAAAAATGTAACAGATGACAAGATCAGCTTTGCTGCACTTGCCAGAGAAACCAGAAAGCTGGAGAAAGATATCGCCTCGTATACCGAGGAGCTTGCCGATATACAACGCAATCTGAAGATGCTAAAGGATATCCGATATTTCGTCCGGGACCTTCTTCCGGAACTCTCTCCGGAGGAGAAGCATAAAGTGAAGGAAAAGCGTTCCGTCCGTGAACAGCTCGAGGCAAACAGACAGATACTGTCAGCAGAAGCCTGGAACAACAGATCCGGCATAAGAAAGGAGAAGAGCCGGTGAAAATTAAAATACATGAGATAATCGGCAATCTGGAGATTTAACTGAATTCTAATTGAACAGGCACAAAACCTGATCCTGGTACACCAATACATAAAGCTCTTGTCCATCTCATACGAGATGGACAAGAGCCTTTGTTATTGCCAAAGGCCACAACAGAAAGGAGGAACATGGGATTATTTCAAGATGTAAAAAATTACGTCACAGCGCGGCAGGCTGCCGAGGCTTACGGCATTGCTGTCAACCGGAACGGAATGGCAAGATGCCCTTTCCACCCCGACAGGACACCCAGTATGAAGCTTGACCGCCGGTTTCACTGCTTCGGATGCGGAGCAGACGGAGATGCCATTGACCTGACTGCCAGATTATTTGATCTGGATCCCCTGCAGGCAGCTAAAAAGCTCGTATCCGATTTCAATCTCCCTGTAAATACAGGATACAGAGATCCTGGCAAAAACAGACCGAGCCAATCGCATCAATTCACTTATTACGAAAGAAAATCTGAAGAGAAACCCTACAGAAACTGGCTCTATGAAAACACAAGGCAGTTTCTTGAATATGAGGAGATCCTGAAGGACTGGATGCATTCGAAGGCGCCGCAGTCCCCGGATGATACATGGAATGACCAGTTCACAGAAGCCGGGCATCAGCTCCCCTACATTAAATATCTTCTGGACCAGCTGATGCTTGGGGATGAAAAGA
This sequence comes from Bilifractor sp. LCP19S3_H10, assembly GCF_052119185.1. NCBI lineage: Bacteria > Bacillati > Bacillota > Clostridia > Lachnospirales > Lachnospiraceae > Bilifractor > Bilifractor sp. LCP19S3_H10. Next base: position 33,441 of record NZ_JBQKFT010000005.1, on the reverse strand, counting down.
CGAGACACGAATACTACGAAAAAGCAAAAGAGGAGGTAGAACGACATGCAAAACGGGCAGAAGAGATCCGATCCGAATCAGCTGCAGAAGCAGTCGGTATCGGAAGTGATCAGAAGGATGGAGATATCGGAGAAGGGGACTCCAAAACAGAATATCGAGAACATGGTCATAGCGTTGGAATATGATCCTGTTCTTGCTGGTTCCATCCGGAAGAACGAGCTTACAGACCGGATCGACATTGTAAAACCGATGTGGTGGAAAAGAGAAGAATCAGCTCTTACTGACACAGATGAGGATTACCTCATGATGTACCTTGAAAAGATGTATGGCTTAAACAATGAGAAGAAAATACGGAAAGCACTGGCAATTACAGCCAACAATCACTGGTATCACCCCATCCAGGACAGGCTGAATGCCCTGAAGTGGGACGGCACCGAGCGGATCCGATATGTGCTGCACCATTTTCTCGGCGCTGATACTTCCGATCTGACTTATGCATGTATGAAATTATTCTTACTTGGCGGCATCAGCCGGATTTTTCATAAAGGCTACAAGTTTGAAACCATGCTCTGTCTTGTCGGGGCGCAGGGCGCCGGAAAATCGACCTTTGCAAGGTTACTTGCCCTTCAGGATGAATGGTTCTCCGATGATCTGAAGAACCTCAACGATGAAAACGTATACCGGAAGATGGCCGGACACTTCATCATCGAATTCTCTGAGATGCTCGCCACCATGAATGCCAGAAGCGCCGAGGAAATCAAGTCCTTTCTCAGCCGTCAGAAAGAGACCTACAAGGTCCCCTACGAAACACATCCCAAGGACAGACCGAGGCAGTGCATATTTATCGGGACCACCAACAAGAAAAAGTTCCTGCCCTTTGACCGGACCGGCGCAAGACGCTTTATGGTGGTCCAGTGCAATGCAGAGAGGGCTGAAGCAGATATCAATGAGGATGAAGCCGCTTCCAGGGTCTATATCGACCAGGTATGGGCTGAGGCTATGGAAATCTACAGGCACGGGAAATTCCGCCTTGCCCTGCCAAAGGAGATGGAAAGAAAGCTCCAGGTGTATATCAGGGAATTCATGCCGGACGATACCCGTGAAGGTGTAATACAGGGCTTCCTTGATGATTATACCGGCAAGTATGTATGCACCAGGCTTCTGTATGCAGAAGCCTTTAACCATCTGTATGACGAGCCCCGGGAGTTTGAACTGCGGGACATCTCTGAAATCATGAACACCTCTATCAAAGGCTGGAGGAAATGCAAACAGCACCGCTACAGAAAATACGGTGTGCAGTGGAGCTGGGAAAGAGACCCTGCCGCGCAGGACGTCACAGACAGTTCCAAAAACACAGGCGGGTTTTCGCCGGTTCCCCGGCAGGTGGAGATCCCTTTTGATACCCCTGACAAAAAAACAGCTTCCTGCACGAAGGAAAGTGATACTCCGGTGACGGGCAGTTGACGCCCTCCTGCCCTGTGTTTACAGGGCTTTTTGTCTATTTCCTATATATGTCACTCTACTATTATAAAAAAAAATAAATATTAAGAAAGACAGTAGATGTGTAAAGGATGGAGAAGTTTCCCGGATGAGTGACTACATTTAGTGACGCTCCGCCTTGAAGGGTGCTTTTAAAAACATCCCCCGCACAAACGCAGCACACATCCGGACATCATCGACAGAGCCGGGCCTGATCAACGCCACAAATGACTGGCCCGGTGAACCATTCCGTAAACAAAAGTATTCCATACATTTCTCAGGAGGAATCATAACATGCTTGAAAACTACCCCGAAATTCTCACACTGGAAGACGTCTGTAAAATCATGCGGATCAGCAAGCCCACCGCATCCTCTCTGATCCGCAGCCACAAGCTGGACGCACGCATGGTAGGCAGAGCCTACAGGATCAGCAAGTCATCTCTCATCCGTTTCTTTGAGGGAAACGGGGAAAATAAAGAAACAGTGGGGAATAAAGAAAATACAGAAGATATCACACAGACAGAAAAAGAAAAAACTACAAGCAGACGCAGAGAAAATGATATACTGTTATAAATAACGATTCTCAGTCTGCCGGTCACATAAGGAGGTAAAAAATTGACTGGCACATTTACTACAAAAACACATTCATCAGGAAGAACCTATTACTATATCGCACTGCGCTACAAGGACCCCAAAACAGGATTGTGGCGAGGGAAGCTTGTCAGCACACATATCCAAGTAACGGAAGCTAAAAAGAAAAAGGCACATCCCCGCCCGGTCAACGCAGACAAGCTGATGGCCAAGGCTTATAATGACTACGCCTATCTGGAAGAAGACATATCAGAGCTGTCAGCCGGTCTTGATCCCATGATCACTCTCGGAGCTTACCTGGATGTCCTTCTGCAACGCAAAAAGAACGATATCCGTACTTCAACCTACGACAAGTATACCTACCAGATCAACCGGCTTAAAAGAGACTTTGAGATCTCCAGAAAGCCCGTCAGGTCCATTACCACACCGCAGGTGAAGGCCTTTCTTGAAACGGCAAGACTCACCGGAAAAATAAACCAGAAAACCGGCGAACGTGAACCCCTCTCTGTCCGCACAGTCAGAGAGTACAAGGCTCTTCTGGTTGAGGCATTTACCTGTGCCAGAATCGATGGCTTGATAAAGTATGATCCAACTGCAGGGTTGAAGGTAAGTAATAAGTCCAACAAAAAATTCTCTGAAGACTATCTCTTCCTCAAGGAGGATGAGATCCAGGACATGTTGGAATACCTCTCCAAAAACGATGCCCCGCTTCTTCCCATTGCCTTTATGGGTGTCTACATGGGTCTGCGCAGATCAGAAATCCTCGGTCTGAAATGGTCAGCCATTGACTGGGACCATAAGATCGTACACATCCGGCACACAGTAGTGCGGGAGAGGACGGTCTATGCCGAAGATCAGACCAAATCTCTGGAGAGCAGAAGAGACCTGCATCTCTTTCCCACTGCAGAAATCTGCCTGAAAAAGATTCTTGCACAACAGATCCTGGATAAAAAGTTCTTCAAGGACGAATACCAGAACAAAGACGGCTATGTCTTCTGCTGGCCTGATGGGCACAGTTATGATCCAAACTGGGTATCACGGCGCTTCAAGACCGATATGCAGCGCTTCGGACGTCCGGAGATCACGCTTCATAAGCTCCGTCACACCTGCGCTTCCCTGCTGCTGGACAAGAACTGGAATATCAAGAAAGTACAGTACTGGCTGGGACATGAGGATCCAGACACCACACTCCGTATTTACACACATTATATGAAGCATCAGTCCAACATGGACTCCGGTATCATTGAAGATCTGAGCGCACCTGCGAGAACTTTATTCGCATAATCGGTTTTGTTATATTTTTTGTTATATCACGAAGATTCATGCAGATTTCCGGATAAAAAGGTGAAAACCCGTGAAAACAAAAAGATACCGCAAACCCCCATTCTTTAAGGGTTTGCGGCATCTCCAAAACGATTATCGAGGTTACTGGATTCGAACCAGCGGCCTCTACGTCCCGAACGTAGCGCTCTACCAAACTGAGCCAAACCTCGACAGCCTCTTGATTGATGCGTTGATCAATCAGCGAGTCTTATCATACTAAATTCATTCATGAATGTCAACCCCTGTTTTTAATTTTTTTATTTTCTTTTTCCACTCATTTTTACACAATGAAAATGCATCGCTTGCATCAAAGAGAACAATTGTGAAAGGAGCCAGAAATAAAATAGCAGCCCTTTCGGGATTTTTTTCGCACATCAGACAGCGTACTGCTTTACCAGCTCAAGGAGTGTTTCCTCGTTTCCTTCCATCCACTTTGCGAACGGAACCTGTTCTTTTTCGACAATTCTTCCCAGCGCGACCAGGAAGTCGGGGATATCCTTTGCCAGCAGCACAATTTTACTTTCTGCCAGCTTTTCCTTCCCCGGAATGCTGCTGCCTCCGTACGAGAAGAAGAACGCATCTACACGGTTTCCATCCTGGTCTTTGCGGATGGCACCTCTCCACCCGATCAACCCGATCTGCTGCGCTGCGCAGGAAGAAATGCAGCCGGAGATCCGCATCCGCGGCAGCGTATGTGGGGAGAAATGCTCTTTCCGGACCGCCTCCAGGCAGTTCTGCAGCAGTTTCTGAGAATCCGCCGGACCGATGTCACATCTTGCGTGCCCGACACAGGAGATGGACTGCTCAAAATCGCTCGAGCAGCCGTCTTTTGTAAGCTCCAGCATGCTTCGGGCCTCATCCCCGGTGCAGTTGACGATGTAAAGGCCGCCCGTCGTCGTCAGACGCAGTTCCGTCTCTCTCCAATTACGGGCCAGATCCATGATCTCCCGGAGTCTTCCCAGAGACAAATACCCTCCCTGCGGATGGTAGGCAACCGCGCAGAGCCCCTTCTGCTTCTGCGGGATAATTCTCGGATCCTCCGGCAGAGAATCTTCTCCCGTCTTCGTCACCTGCTCTTCCACGACGGACAGATCCAGATTTCCCTCCGCTTTTACTTCCTGCAGATGCAGGGCAAAGGTGCTTTTAAACCCGTCGACGCCCATGGTCTCCTGGAGAAAACGGCTCCGCGCCTTGTTCCGATTGTTGTAATTGCCATTCTCCATGTAGACATCCAGCATGGTCCTGAGGTAATAGAGAATCTCGGACGGATCCACATGCGAGCCGACCAGAACGCCAATTCTTGGCTTGATACCAAGCCCACCGGCAGCAAATACATCAAAGGTATGATCCGGATTTGCCAGAAATCCGATATCCTTCATCGTGATATGCATCTCCCCGGAAGGAAAAGAAGCGAATCCGATCTTGAACTTTCTCGGGAGCGGACGCACGCCGATGTAGCGCAGGAGATAGTCATCCGCCGCTTTCGCATAGGGCTGAACGTCAAAGTACTCTTCTGTTGCCAGACCGGACAACGGTGTAGCCGTAATGTTGTTCGGGTTGTCTCCGCCGCTTCCTCTGGTCACAATTCCTTTGTCCAGAAGACGCAGCACCAGCCTGCGGCCCGCATGCGGATTCAGATCATGCAGCTGCAGTGCCTGTCCGGTACTGATCTTCAACGTATCCACGCCATAGTAGGTACAGGCATCCAGAATCGCCGCCGCCATGTCCGCAGTCAGCCGCCCGCCCGGCACACGGATTCGGAGCATCTGATGATTATCTCTCTGCAGATAATCGCCAAATCCCTTTGAGATACCCGTGTACTCTCCGGCATCAATTTCGCCCTTTTCGTATTTGTGAGAGGCATTTTCAAATGCATTAAAATCTTTATAAAAACGGTTGATTGCTGAATCTTTCTTATCCATGCTTCCATCCCTTTTCTATGTGATTTCTTCATTTTGCTGATAGTCTATCACATTTCATCCGACATTTTCCGTACCATTGGAAACACTCCTGACAGGTTTTTCAGAAAAAGTCGCCCAGGTAAGGGATTCCTCATTACCCATCGCCTGACTGTTTTGCGGATACTGCAAGAGATCAACCTCTTTGCTTATACAAAATTATCCCCGCACACAGACCGAAGCGTCTGCCGACGGGGATATAGCAATATTTTCTGCAGGGTTCCAAATGATGTCCATCTAAGTAAGTCTCCTGCAGAAAATATATGCTGTCGTCATTGATCCGGCATTTGCCGAAGACCTCCTGTGATCGTTGCTCTCCGATCACAGGATTGTCTTCGTGCCGCCGATATTTGTAGTATTTATGGTATCTGTATTATTTATATTTCTTGTACAGAGGTCCGAATGCAGCGCATGCTCTGTAGTCTGCCGCCTCTTTGTCCTTTGTGCCAAATGCGTTCCATGCAGCCGGACGATAGATCTTCTCATCCGGAATGTTGTGCATGGCAACCGGAATACGAAGCATGGAGGCGAAGGTGATCAGATCTGCTCCTACATGGCCGAATACGGTAGCGCCGTGGTTTGCGCCCCAGTTGCGCATGACATCGTATGCGGTGCAGAATGCGCTTCCCGGAATGTGGTCAACACGCGGTGTGAACCATGTGCAGGGCCATGTGTAATCGGTTCTCTTCCAGAGGGTATCGGTAACCTCATCCGGAAGTGCTACGGTCCATCCTTCTGCGATCTGCAGGAACGGTCCGAGGCCCTTTACCAGGTTCAGACGAACCATGGTTACCGGCATCTCTGTCTTTGTAAGGAATCTGGAGGAATATCCGCCTCCACGGAAGTATCCGTTGTCAGCCGGCGGCCACTCGGTAGCCTCACACATTGCCTTCTGATCGTCCTCGGTCAGCTCCCACCACGGCTTGATTGTCGGGTTGCCGTCCGCATCCTTGCAGACACCGGAGAAATCAAGTGCAGATGCGCCGGAGTTGATCAGGTGCAGGAAACCATCGGCATCCTTTGCGTGACCCTCAATGTCATAGCCGGTTACTCTCTTTACAGATTCGCCGCTCCAATAGGTACGCACATCAGAGAACATTGCCGCGCGGCCGGTAAGCTGCTTCTCAAACAGCATGCACAGTCCGTTCAGGCAGTCATTCTCGGTAGCGAGAACATAGGGCTCACGTGCGCCGTCATAGTCGAAGGAAGTGGAAAGGAATGCTTCCGGATAGTCACAGTTCGGCCAGTGATCGGTCCACTGTCTCTGTCCCTGGAATCCGCCGACAATGGCGTTGTGTCCGAGTGCTTCCTCTTCGAACTTCTGTCCGCCTGCAGTGACCTTCTCGTCCGCCAGCTTTGCATTGCCGCGCATCAGATCCTTGATGATAATATACATCTTGACCGTGAACTCCCACTGCTCGTCCTTAACCTCACGGGACTTCTGGATCCACTCCGGGTTCTTGTCCCATGCTTCCTTACAGTTCTCTTTTGTCCACTTCAGCGCTCTCTCGAACTCTGCCTTGTCATAGATTCCCTCTTCCATACGGCGAAGAACTTCTACCTCATCCACAGACTCTACGCGCATGCCGAGGTAAGACTCCAGGAAATCCTGATCCATGATGGATCCGCCGATACCCATCGTAACGGAGCCGATCTGCAGATAGCTCATTCCGCGGAGAGACGCCGCTGCAACCGCAGCGCGTCCGAAACGAAGAAGCATCTCCGTTACGTCATCCGGAATGGTATCATCGTCCGCTTCCTGTACGTCGCGGCCGTACATTCCGAATGCCGGGATTCCCTTCTGCGCATGTGTCGCAAGAACGGATGCCAGATATACAGCGCCCGGTCTCTCTGTCGCATTCAGTCCCCACACGCCCTTGATTGTGGTGGGATCCATATCCATTGTCTCAGATCCGTAGCACCAGCACGGTGTAACGGTAAGGGTAATATCAACCCCTTCTTTCTTGAACTGCTCCGCGCAGAGCGCGCTCTCGCGCACACGTCCGATTGTTGTATTTGAAATGACTACCTTAACCGGTGTTCCGTCTGCGTATCTCAGGTTGTCCTCATAGAGCTTCTTCGCTCTCTCGGCCATTCCCATTGTCTGCTCTTCCAGAGATCCTCTGACGTCCAGAGGGCCCTTGCGTCCGTCAATTACCGGACGAATTCCAATGACCGGATGTCCGCCGATCAGTTTTCTCTCGTCTGCCATATTTGCTTACCTCCCATATGATATTTGATACACAGATCGTCAGCGTAACGTTTCGCTGATAATCCTGAAAAAAACAGGCGTTCCGCCCAACTCATGGCACAATTGTAGCACTTTTCTCGGTCAAAAGATAGTGTTATAATCGTTTCGTATGGTAATATATTCACATTTTTATATTTTTTGTATGATAATCACAAATGTTGCGTCTGTTTTTTATTCATTTTGTCTGATAAGACTTCACTTACCAAAGCTGCACGGATTCAGCCGGCGGCTTAGAAAGGAACCTGTCATGCAGTTTATGGATCTGAACGAGAAGCGCCGCCACGGCACCTCCGATTTTCCCTTTGCCTTCTATCATCTCGACGGCCATCACCCCCGGTATGTCATGAACTACCACTGGCATCAGGAATATGAGCTGATCCGGGTTCTCTCCGGAAAACTGGAGATGACACTGGATGAACGCACAACATCCGTAAAACCCGGAGACCTGGTCTTCGTTCATGGAGGCGTTCTCCACTCCGGCATGCCCGAAAACTGTGTCTATGAATGTCTGGTATTTGATCTGAATGTGTTTACGAGACACAACTCCAGCAGCGGGAGCTATATCCAGAAGATCCTCGACCGGTCCGCTCTTGTCTTCGATCATTTTGAGAGAGAAAAGTTCTCCTCCGTCATTCCGGTCACCGATCACATCTTCGAGGCCATGAAGAAACGCTATCCCGGATATCAGATGATGGTGATCGGCGAACTCTATCATTTCTTTTCGCTCGTCTTCCGTCATCACCTCTATCTCGAATCGGTGCCCCAGACCCGGAAAGGCTACCGGAAGGTGCTTCAGCTCCGCAAGGTGCTGGATTACATCGACAAAAATTACAGCCAGCCCATCACACTGGATGAGCTGGCTGCCGCCGCATCGATGTCCCCGAAGTATTTCTGCCGCTTCTTCAGCAGCATGACCCACCGGACACCGATGGATTATCTGAATTATCAGCGCATTGAGCACGCCTGCTACGAGCTGTCTACGACGGACAGCACTGTGACCGATGTGGCGTACGCCTGCGGTTTTGGAGATGTGAGCTATTTCATCAAGATTTTCCGCAAATACAAGGGCATGACTCCCGGCACATATTCCGGGAGATAAAAATTCCTCTGCTTCCCTCTGCTAATCTCTAATGACTCTTCTCCGCGTTTTTCTGCTCCTCCTGCTTCATGGCGGCCGTCCTCTTACGGTTTGCCAGATAAGCGATCAGTTTTTCGAAATACACCTTGAGCAGACCGCCGCAGGGAACCGCAATGATCATTCCCAGAAGGCCTCCGATTTTTCCTCCGATCAGCAGTGACACGATGACCAGAACCGGATGGATCCGGATGCTGTTCCCCAGAAGCTTCGGATTCACGACATTGCCGTCAATCGTCTGCAGGATAAACAGCACAGCCATCGCAACAACGAACCGTTTCATATTCCAGTTCAGCAGACACACCACAGCCGTAGAGCCATAGGCCACAAAGGGTCCGACGTACGGAATCAGGTTCCCGATGCCCGTAAGTACGCCGATAATGATCGAATATTTCACGCCGATAACCGAGAGAGTGATACTCACCGCCACAGACATGAACAGGGCGTCCATCAGCTGACCCCGGATGTATCCGGAGAATACCCGGTCTGCCTCTGACGCAAACTCTTCCAGGTATTTTCTTCCTTTCTTCCCCGCGATGGTACGGAACACGTGACCCCAGTACTTCTTCAGGCCTTCTCCGTCGACCATGAAGTAGATTCCGAAAATAATCGCGAACAGAAGCATCGAGAAAAAAGACGGAAGGTTCTTGATCCCGACGATCAGATTTGACGCAATCTTCTCGATGGATTCCGACAGGCTGTCTCCCGCCTGGTTGATGAAGCTGTTGATCTGATCCGATGAGATATTCAGCCGGTGCAGCACCGATTCGATATTGCGCGCAAGTTCGTTCAGCGTATCAATAAATCCGTTGATAATCGTGTCAAAACTGCTCAGACTGATCACGCTCAGCTGGCTCGTGATGGTCGATACGATGAGCGAGAGGATGACGAACAGAATCACCGCGACGATCACGCAGGTGATCGCAACGGCCAGTCCCCTCGAAGACTTCCGTTTTTTTCCCGTCTTTCCCGGGTTCTCTGATTTTTCCCTTATTCCCGGTTTTTCTGCTTTTCCTCGTTTTTCCGCCTTTCCTGGTTTTACCGCCTTTGCGTTTGTACCACCCGCGGATCTCCGATTGGAAAGCCGGTCTCTCAGAGCATCAATATGGCGTTCAAAAAAGTTGACCATAGGATACAGCAGATACGCGAATACGAGACCCAGGACCAGCGGGCGGATAATCACGCCCAGCCACCGGAAGCCGGAACCGATCGCTCCCGCGATATTTCCGACATGATCAAACATCCGGATCAGGAAATAGATGATCATCACCGTAATCACAACATAGAACGAGATCCTGGTGTATTCGGGGCGGAAGTTGTCACGCATCCGTCTCTTCGACGGCTTCTTCTCCTCGCCACTCTCCGCATTTCCGCAGGAATTTTCCGGATTTTCCGCTGCAGCGCCGGAATTCCCGTGGTTCTCTGCTTTGTCGCCGGAATTCCCCGGATTTCCCGGTGCGCCTTCCGGCGGCGAAGGGTTCCTTCCCTCTTTTTCTTCCGTTACTGATGCCTGCTTCTTTTTCTCTTCCATAATTCGTGCAATGATTCACCTCTGGACGTATCCTCAGTCAGGTCCGCCAGTTTGCAGATCGCAGTGGCTGAATGTTCTCTCCGTCCTTCACACCGTGACCCCTCAATGTCCTCTCGGCCTTACGTGCTATGGTGCCTGAATAACTCCGGCTCTCATGCCGCGGCATCAGACTGTCATATCGGGCTTACAGATCGCAGTGGTTGACTGTTCTCGGGAACGGAAGCACGTCGCGGATGTTGCCCATTCCTGTCAGATACATCACGCATCTCTCAAATCCGAGACCAAATCCGGAATGACGGGTCGTTCCGTACTTCCGCAGATCCAGATAAAAATCATACTGACTCATGTCCATCTTCAGCTCTTCCATGCGTGCCTTCAGCTTGTCGTAATCTTCCTCTCTCTGGCTTCCGCCGATGATCTCTCCGATTCCCGGTACCAGGCAGTCCATGGCAGCAACCGTCTTCCCATCCGGATTCAGCTTCATGTAAAATGCCTTGATATCCTTCGGATAATTCGTCACAAAGATCGGTTTCTTGAAGACCTTCTCGGTCAGATATCTCTCATGCTCGGTCTGAAGGTCGCATCCCCAGCTCACCTTGTAATCAAATTCATCGTTGTGCTTCTCCAGAATGTCGATGGCCTCGGTGTACGTTACGCGGCCAAAATCGGAATTCACGACATGATTCAGGCGATCAAGCAGTCCCTTGTCCACGAACTTGTTGAAAAATTCCATCTCCTCCGGCGCGTTCTCAAGGACGTAACGGATGACATACTTCAGCATAGCCTCCGCGCATTCCATGTCGTCCTCCAGATCCGCAAAGGCGATCTCCGGCTCAATCATCCAGAACTCCGCGGCATGACGGGTGGTGTTGGAATTCTCTGCGCGGAAGGTCGGACCGAAGGTGTAGATCTTGCGGAACGCCTGCGCAAAGGTCTCGCCGTAGAGCTGACCGCTTACCGTGAGGTTGGTTGGCTTGTTGAAGAAATCCTGGGAGTAATCAACCGTTCCGTCCTCATTTTTCGGAACGTTCGCCAGATCCAGCGTAGTGACCTGGAACATCTCGCCGGCTCCCTCCGCATCACTGGAAGTAATCAGAGGTGTATGCACATACACGAAGTCATTTTCCTGGAAGAACTTGTGAATCGCATAGGCAATCAGGGAACGCACACGGAAAGTAGCCTGGAAAATATTTGCGCGGGGACGAAGGTGTGAAATTGTCCGCAGATAATCCATCGTGTGCCGCTTCGGCTGAAGCGGGTAATCCGGCGTCGAAGCTCCCTCAAGCACGACGCTCTCCGCCTGAATCTCAAACGGCTGCTTCGCATTTGGTGTCGCCACCAGCGTACCCTCGACAATGATCGCCGCGCCGATATTCAGTGAGGAGATTTCCTTGAAATTATCCAGCTTGTCCGCGTATACAATCTGCAGGGTCTCGAAGAAGGTTCCGTCGTGCAGTACGATAAATCCGAAGGTCCTGGAATCCCGGATATTGCGGACCCATCCGCCGACCTTGATCTTCTGACCGATGTATTTCTCACGTTCCTTATAAATCTCTCTGACTGTAACCAAATGTTCCATGATATGCCTCTTTCTTCTATTTAATTACTGATAAAAACACTTAATCTGAATTATATATCACCTCTCTCGAAATAAGCAATATGCAATTCTGAGTACGGATGTGCCACATCCGCTCACTTCTCACGTCGTTTGCCCGCTTCTCAGGATATTCGCTCATTCCTCAGGTCGTTTGCTTGCTCCTCAGGTTATTCGCTCACTCCTCAGGTCGTTTGCCCGCTCCTCAGGTTATTCGCTTACTCCTCGATATGCTCTCTCCCGACCCGGATGATCGTATGTACGTGTTCATCCGCAAGCGAATAAAAAATCTGTTTTCCGTCTCTTTTTGCTTCTACGAGCTTGGACTGCCGCAGGATCTTCAACTGGTGCGATACCGCGGACTGTGTCATATTCAGAAGCTCAGCGATCTCACCGACGCTCCGTTCCGAATCAAACAGAGCAAACAGAATCCTGATTCGCGTAGAGTCTCCGAAAACCTTAAACAGCTCGGCCAGATCGAACATCTCATTCTCATCCGGCATACAGCATGGTCTTTTCTGAACGGTATTTTCTTTCATTTCAAATCCTTCTCCCGCTCATCCGGCATACAACAGGTTCTTTTCTGGACTGTATTTTCTTTCATTTCAAATCCTTTTCTCTCCATATCACTTTCTGCATACTTATTTTTTTACGCTGCGCCAGTAGAGCGTTCGCTATTTATCAAGACCCATTGATACACGGAAGGCAGTCTTATCCTTTCTTGTAGCTCAGTGTTCTCGTCGAGTTCAGGACACAGATCAGCAGTACTCCAGTATCCCCGAACACCGCGAGCCACATCGGCGCAAGTCCGACAGCTGCCAGAAGCAGGATAGCAATCTTGATTACAATCGCCAGCACAATATTCTGTCTCGCAATTCGTATGGTTTTTCTTGAAATCCGGATCGCTTTCTCTATCTTCGAAGGCTTGTCATCCATCAGGACTACATCTGCCGCCTCGATCGCGGCATCCGACCCAAGCGCACCCATAGCGATTCCGACATCTGCCCGTGCAAGGACAGGCGCATCGTTGATTCCGTCTCCTACGAATACAAGAGAGGTTCCGTCCGGTTTCTCATCAATCAGCCTCTCGACCTCGGATACCTTGTCCGCCGGAAAAAGCTCCGCTCTGTACTCGTCTAAGCCGAGGTCTGCAGCAACCTTTTCCGCAACCTTCTCCCGGTCTCCTGTAAGCATCACCGTCTTCCGGATACCGACCGCCTTCAGCGACGCGATCGCCTGCGCCGCATCCGGTTTTTCAACATCATTGATGTGGATATGACCTGCGTACTTACCCTCGATCGCTACATGAATGATTGTGCCCGGCTCATTGCAAATCTTCCACTTTGCGCCGACATCCTCCATCATCTTCTGATTGCCGACACACACCGTCTTTCCGTTTACCGCAGCACGGATTCCCCGGCCGGCAATTTCCTCTACATTCTCAACCTCACAGCCGTCATTTTCTTTTCCAAATGCCTGCCGCAGGGAGACAGCGATCGGATGAGTGGAATACCTTTCTACATGCGCCGCCAGGTGAAGCAGTTCCTTCGCTTCGATGCACTCCGGATGAAGCGTCGTCACTTCAAAAACACCCTTCGTCAGTGTTCCGGTCTTATCGAACACTACGGTATCCGCCCTGGAGAGAGCATCCATATACCCGGATCCCTTGATCAGAACACCAATTTTGGACGCGGCGCCGATTCCTCCGAAAAACGCAAGCGGCACGGAAACTACCAGCGCGCATGGGCAGGATACGATCAGGAAGGTCAGCGCACGGAGCAGCCATGTGGCAAAATTCCCGACAAAATCACCCGAAATAAGCGGCGGAAGAAAAGCCACAACAGCCGCTGCAAGCACGACAATCGGCGTGTAAACCCTGGCGAATTTTGAAATAAATTTCTCGCTCCTTGACTTCCTGCTCCCGGCATTCTCTACAAGTTTCAGGATCTTCGCGGCAGTTGACTCCCCGAATTCCTTTTCCACCTTCATCCGGAGAAGCCCGTTCTGATTCACGCATCCGGAAAGAATCACGTCTCCGGTTCTGACATCGCGCGGCAAGCTCTCGCCGGTCAGCGCCACTGTGTCAAGACTTGAACTTCCCTCCACAACGATTCCGTCCATCGGGACTTTTTCTCCCGGCTTTACCACAAGGATATCGCCGACCTTCACCTCCTCAGGATTTACCGTTTTCACTTCTCCGCCGCACTCAAGGTTCGCGGTATCCGGACGAATGTCGAGCAGCTGCGATACCGCCCTTCTGCTGTTGCCCTCGGCAATCCCCTCAAACAGCTCTCCAACCTGGAAAAACAGCATCACGAACACTGCCTCCGGAAACATCGCTTCTCCTCCCGGTACAAAACCGATCAGCAGAGCTCCGGCCGTCGCGACGGTCATCAGAAATGACTCGTCAAACACCTCGCCGTGAGAGATTCCCTCGCCGGCCTCCCGAAGGACATCGAATCCCGCTGCAATGTAAGGCACCAGATAGATCAGCAGACGCTGCCACATTTCCAGACTGGGAAGAGCACGGTTAATCAGGTATGCCGCGATCAGAAGCCCTGTTGAAACGACGATCTGAATCAGTTTCTGCTTTGGCTCCATCTCATCGTCATCATCATCGTCATTATCTTCATCGTCATTCTCGTCGTCAGCATCATCTTCGGCCTTTTCTTTCTTCACAGGCTTCTGCCCTGATTTCCGTTGCTCTGACTCCTGCTGTTCTGACTGCGGCTGTCCTGAATTCTCCGATCCAGACCGCTCCTGTTCGGGCCTGTCATGTTCAGGCCCATCCTCTTCTAACTGTTCCTGTTCAGCCCGCTCCTTTCCGGACCGTTCCTGTTCTGACCGCTCTTGTTCAGCCCGCTCTTTTTCGGACCGCTCCTGCTCCCGTAACAGTTTCGCCGCGTCGAATTTCCTGGTCTCGGAATTCTTCAGCGCCTCCTCCCGCTCTTCCGCCAAGCGTTCCTCTTTCTCCTTCTGCTCTATCTCCGCAGCCTTCACTTCCTGTGACACTTTCTCCGCGTCACGAATCAGCTCCGTTCCTTTCTTCCTGATGTCATCCATGTCGCTCATAGGCACCCCCTGTCTGTTGAAATTTCTTCATGTGGCAACGATATTTTCTTTTGTTTTATTAAACATATGTTCATTTATTCATATGTAATTTAAAAATACACCTGCGTCTGGTCTTTGTCAATGCTATTATCGGCTTAATAAAATTGACAACAAAGCCACCGGACCAGCCGGTGGCTTTGAATTCCGTTCTCATCGGAAGCTCTTTACCCAGTTCACCAGGGAATCATGCCAGATATTCTCCGCCACATCGCGCTTCATCTGATCTGTGACAGGTCCATTCGACGCAAGTTTTGCCAAAATAGCCGCCTGCAGTTCCTCGACTGTCATCTCCTCGTACGATTTTCCAGCTGCTTCCTTGAGAAGTCTCCCGGTCTTCTTCTCTATGCTTTCCTCCGAAACCTGCTCTCCAGGCTGCCGTATTCCGGATTCCGTCTCCGCTGTCAACGTATCCTTCATTTCGGAGTCTGCCCCGCATGCCGCGCCATCCTTTACTTCGGATTCCGCCTCACATGCCGCGCCATCCTTCATTTCGGATTCCACCTCACATGCCCGAGTATCCGCAATGTCGGTTTCCTCCTCACATGCCGGAGTATCTATGTTTCCTGATTCTGCCTTGCATACCGGTGTTTTCATGAAATCCGGGTTCTCCCCTTCCGCCGCCGGGATCCAGATCTCTCCGGAATTTGCCTTGATTGTGACGGTCAGCTGCCCGTTCTGCGCGGTCACCGACGTTCCGGCAAGTCCTCCGACAAACCGTTCCCCGCCCTCGGCAGATATCGTCATGGTAAAATCATTGTCATCATTATTTACCGTGACCAGCACATTCTCCCCATTCCACTCCCTGGCAAACGCATACTGCCGGTTTGTCAGCAGAAGTTCTTTATACGCTCCATACGAAAGTGCCTTCACCGACTGCCGGATCCGTCCAAGCGCAGCGATTTCTCTCGTGATCGGATTTGTTCTTACCGCATCCCTGTAATCATCGAGGTTCAGCTCCGGCCGAAGCGATGCGTCACTTCCCCATTCCTTGCGTCCCTCGATGCCGAACTCCGAGCCATAATAGATCGACGGCACTCCCGGAAGGGTATAGAGCAGGACATGTACCGGGAACATATGTGCCTTATTGTTCAGCTTTGTGTAAATCCGCTCCACATCATGATTGTCCACAAAATTGTAGAGACCGAGTCCGTCCGGCCGGTTGCCGCCCATTTCGTACAGCCTTCGTACCGTGTGCGCAATCTCAAAATAATTGTGCTCATTGTGTCCGGAATAGAGTGCCTTGTGCAGACAGTAATTCGTGACAGCGTGGAGCATCTCCGGATTTGACCACCGGATATAGTCGCCGTGAATGACCTCGCCCATCAGCCAGAAGTCCTTCTTCACCTCATTGGCGGTTCTGCGCAGACACTTCATAAAATCAAAATCCAGCACATCTGCCGCGTCCAGGCGAATGCCGTCCACATCAAACTCCTTCACCCAGAACCGGATCGTATCACAGATGTAATTCTGAACCTCCGGGTTTCTCTGGTTCAGCTTGACCAGCAGATTGTATCCGCCCCAGTTCTCATAAGAAAATCCATCGTTGTACTCATTATTCCCGCCGAAATTTACATTGCAGTACCAGTCCCGATATGCAGAGCTCTCACGATTCTTCTGCAGATCCCGGAACGCGAAGAAGTCTCTTCCAGTATGGTTGAATACACCGTCAAAAATAACCCGGATTCCGGCCTTATGGCACCTTGACACGAACTCCTTCAGATCCTCGTTGTCTCCCAGTCTGCTGTCCAGTTTCCGGTAATCGGTGGTATCATATCCATGACTTGCCGATTCAAAAAGCGGTCCGATATACAGCGCGCTGCATCCGATCTCCTTCATATGATCAATCCATGGGATCAGCTTCTTCATGCGGTGCACAGGCTCACTGTAGTCATTCTGCTTCGGCGCGCCGGTAAGTCCCAAAGGATAAATATGATAAAAAACCGCTTCATCGTACCATGCCATAATGTATTTCTCCCTTCCTTATACAGTTCTCTCATTATATTCAGACCTACCTATTTCCGTTCACCAGATAATCAGACATACCTGTTTCGATTCGCCGCATATTCAGATCTGCCCATTTCTCTTCACCGGATAACCAGACATACCTGTTTAGGCTCGCCGCATAATCAGGTATACCTGTTTCTGTTCACAGTGCCCGTCAGGTCGCGAATTTTCTGCTCTGCTGTCATTCGCGGCCGCGCCGCGTCAAGCATCATTCTGTGAAATCATTGATTCATCAGCGTTAAGAAAACAAGAACGAATCCCTGGATATTGCAGATCATCCCGCTGAATACTCCGATCCATTATATAACATACAAAAAGAAAATGACAGAAAAGCAACACACAAAAAGAAAAGACAGAAAAGCAACACATAAAAAGAAAAAGACAGAAAAGCGGCAGTCTCAATCAAGAGATCCATCCGTTTTCTGTCCATTTTCCGATCTCCGGTTTTCTCCGGAGAAAAATATCTGTTCTGTTTGCATTGCTCAATAATCCTTCGCCGAAGCTCCGGCTCTTACCTTCCGGAGTCTCCGAATTGCGGTCTCCTTCTTTCATCAGAAGCCCATCGGATTACGATATCCGCTTCTTCTTGCGATATCACCGTAGAAATCAACAACCTCTCTCATATATGCATGGAAGCGATCCTTAAGAGATGTCTTTGTATTTCTTCCGTTATATACTCTTGCTGTGTTCTTTCCCATTACATTGTTGTTCTTTGTTGTTGCGTTTGTGTTCATCATAATCTATATCCTCTCTTTCGTAATGATCTGTCTGTTGTATAGGTTCTCAGGTGTTTCCAGGCTTTCCGAGTCTTCCCAGATCTTTTCAGGTCTTTCACGACCTTTTCAGATCTTTTCAAATCTTTCCCGGTTTCCTGATTTCCTTGTTTCTTATTGCTTTGTTTCTTCCTCGCTGCAATTGTAAAATACCGCATATTCTGATATACTTCGCTTCAAAAGGAATAAAAAACCAATCAAATCTTGCAAGGAGGACCGCCGTGATACCAATTTACGAAGAAAGCGCCGATCATCTGCAGATCGTGAAGCAGAATTCTATTCATATTCCTCCCCATCTGCACCAGTCAATCGAAATCATTCTTGTGACGAACGGTTCGATTGTAGCCGGAACCGGAACCGACCTGTTCGAGATGAAGCCGGGTGATCTCGGCGTCATCTTCCCGAATCTCATTCACCACTATCAGGTTTTTTCCCAGGGCACGAATCAGCACGTCACCCTTCTGGCATCTCCGGCCTATTTCGGAATCTATGCAGACTTTCTTCGAAACTACGAGCCGGAGAATCCGGTGATCCCGAAGGAGCAGGTTCCGCCGAATGTAATCTATGCGCTGAAGAACCTGATGAAAATCAATCGCGAACATCTGTATTCCTCGCCTGATTTTCTCAATCCTACCCACGGAAATAATAATGTTCCCGAGCTTCCGCCGCAGGATCTCTCTGATCTGGCAGAAACCGCGGACACGGCTGTGCCTTCCGATGCATCAGGTATCGTCGCGATACAGGACAATGAAAGCTGTTCCGTCACATCCGCGCCGAAGCACGCCTCCGACAGGACTGTCCCTCAAAGCACTGGTACAAAGTCTGGAAAGGTCTCCCGCTCCTCTCCCATGTCCGAGCAGCTGAATGCCGCCTGCATCAATACGCTGAACCACTCCTTCACACAGATCATTCTTGCCAGCAGTCTCCCTCTTCTGAAGCTGCAGAAAAGAACAGATCTGAAGGATCACGACATCGTATATCAGACAGCGGTGTACATATCCGCTCACTACCGGGAGGACATCTCTCTGACCACGATGTCGCAGGCGCTCGGAATCAGCCCTTTTGCACTCTCCCGGGTCTTTTCCGGTGTGTTTCACCAGAATTTCAACCATTATCTCAACGATGTCCGGCTTCAGCATGCGTCCGCGCTCCTTGCAGACAGCGACCGTTCTGTCACGGATATCTACCTCGACTGCGGTTTCCAGAGCCAGGCGACCTTCAACCGCGCGTTCCAGGCCAGATACCACATGGCGCCTAGGGACTACAGGAGGCAGGCATCCCTCACCTCACAGTAAGCAGACCGTTCCCGATCTACAAAATATATATTCAAACATATCCGTCCCGCCCTGCCCGCCCGGGCACCTGACCAGATCCGGTATACAAAATACATACTTAAACATATCTGTCCTGCTCTGCGCGCCTGGGTTCCTGACCTGATCCGCTCCGGCTCACAAAAGATATACACACACAGAAAGCCCTGTCAATCGTGACAGGGCTTCCCGCTTATCCTTTTATTTTCTTAATTCATTCCGCGCAGAATCTCTCGTTATGAAGCAGTCTGTGCTCCTTCCCCTTGAGCATTCCGTCATAAAGTGACAGTATCGTCGGATTCTCGTTGCACTTGCGGATCACCGAGCTGTGGTCAGCCTTATAGATGCCGTCTCTTCTGGCAGCCTTCGTGCGGTCGCCGGCAAGACGAGGCTGTCCTCCGCCCATGATACATCCGCGGCGGCAGGCCATCACCTCGATGAGATCGAAATGCTTCTCGCCGCTTTTCACCTGTTCCATCACCTTTCCGGCGTCCGCCAGTCCGGATACGACGCAGATCTTCAGCTCTCTGTCCTTATAGGGAACAGCGAACTCGCGGATGAACTCATCTTCACGCACGCCGCAGGCTGCGATCCGATCCAGCGTCTCCTGGTCATGTCCTTCTGTAATCCTCCGCAGAACCGCCTCGGTCACACCGCCGGATACACCGAAGATAACACCGCCGCCGGATCCAAGACCGAATGGAACATCGGAAGCCTCCGGCTCCAGATCCGCGAAATCAATTCCCGAGGTACGGATCATATCGATCAGTTCGGTCGTTGTCAGAACATAGTCCGTATCCTGCTCTCCGTCTGTGAAGCTGTTCGGTCTCTTCGCCTCCATCTTCTTCGCCGTACACGGCATGATGGATACCATGACCGTTCTTCTGCCGTCCGTATTATTTGCCGGATCACGATAATACTCCTTTGTAACCGCGGAGAGCATTCCCTGCGGTGAACGGCACGTCGAAACATTCGGTATAAGATCGGGGTACTGATCGCCCACAAACTTTACCCACGCCGGACAGCAGCTCGTCAGAAGCGGCAATGCTCCCCCGTTTTCCACGCGGTCCACAAACTCCGAAGCCTCCTCCATAATGGTCAGATCCGCGCCGAACGTGGTATCATACACCTCGTCAAAGCCGATGCGGCGTAGTACGTTCGCAATCTTGCCCATCACACTCTTGCCCTTCGGAAGGCCGAAGGCAGCTCCCACCGCCACACGGACAGCCGGTGCTACCTGAGCGATCACGCGCACATCCGGATCTCCAAGAAGATTCCACACCTCTGTCCGGTTGTGGTGGATGCTGATCGCGCCTGTCGGACAGAATACACGGCACTGTCCGCAGTTTACGCAGTCGGTCTCTCCGATCGGCTTGTCAAACGCAGGCATAACCATGGCTTCCGCGCCGCGGTTTGCGAAATTGATCGCCTCGATTCCCTGCAGCTCACTGCATACGCGGACGCAGTTCCCGCAGAGGATGCATTTATTCGGATCCCGTACAATCGACGGGGAGCTGAAATCCAGTGGCATCTGCTCCTTGTAGTTCTGGAAGCGCACATGCATGATGCCGAAACGCTTTGCCAGTGTCTGAAGATTACAGTCACCGCTTTTTTCACAGGTCAGACAGTCTCTGCAGTGCGCCGCCAGAAGAAGCTCAATGATCAGCTTGCGGTACTTGCGAAGCCTTTCCGTATTGGTGCGGATCACCATTCCGTCCCGGGGCTCCTCGGAGCAGGAGGCAAACATTCTTCCCCGCTCATCCTCAACCATGCACAGTCTGCACGCGCCAAACGTAGACAGCTCCGAGTGATAGCAGAGGGTAGGGATATCGATGCCCGCTTTTCTGATGATTGTAAGAAGATTTTTCTCGTCGGTAAATTCGACTTTTCTGCCGTCAATCGTTATAACTCCCATCTCATCCCTCCTATGCCTCAATATAAATCGCGTCGAACGCACAGTTGTCCTTGCAGGTCGAGCACTTGATACAGAGATCATTATCAATGTGATAGCACTCCTTGCGGACACCTGTGATCGCACCGACCGGACAGTTCTTCGCGCACTTTCCGCAGCCGCGGCAGAATTCCGGATTGATCACAAACCGGCGCAGCGCGGTGCAGACCTTGGCACGACATTTTTTGTCCACGATATGCTCGATATATTCATCCCGGAAGGTATTCAGGGTACTCAGAACCGGCAGCGGCGCACTCTTGCCAAGTCCGCACAGAGACATGTTCTTCACCATTGTCGCCAGTTCCTCCAGGCGGTCCAGGTCCTCCAGCTCGCCCTTGCCGCCGACAATCTTCTCCAGTATTTCCAGCATGCGCTTTGTGCCCTCACGACATGGAACGCACTTTCCACAGGACTCTCTCTGCGTGAAGCTCATGAAGAATCGGGCAACCTCCACCATACATGTGCTGTCATCCATGACAACCAGACCGCCGGATCCGACGATCGCTCCGTATTTCTTCACCGTCTCAAAATCAAGCGGCACATCCAGATGGTCCTTCGTCAGGCATCCGCCGGAGGGGCCGCCGATCTGAACCGCCTTAAAGGTTCCGCCGTCCTTCATTCCACCCCCGATGTCAAAAATGATCTCGCGGAGCGTTGTTCCCATCGGGACCTCGATCAGACCGGTATTCTGAATGGAGCCGGTCAGAGAGAAGGTCTTCGTGCCGGGTGAACTCTCGGTTCCGATGCTGCGGTACCAGTCTGCACCCTGAAGCACGATTTTCGGTACGTTTGCATAGGTCTCGACATTGTTCAGAACAGTCGGTTTCGCCCACAGGCCCTTCTCAACCGTTCTCGGCGGCTTGACTCTCGGCATGCCCCGGTTTCCTTCGATTGATGCGGTCAGCGCAGAGCCCTCTCCGCAGACAAACGCACCGGCACCGCGGTTGATATGCATATGGAAGTTGAAATCGGTTCCCAGGATGTGATCACCGAGCAGTCCCTTGTCCTCCAGCTCCGCGATCGCGTGGCGCAGTCTTGCAACGGACATCGGGTACTCCGCACGCACGTAGATGTATCCGTTTTCACTGCTCACCGCATATCCGGCGATCATCATGCCCTCGATCAGCTTGTAGGGATCTCCCTCCATAACAGAGCCGTCCATGAACGCTCCCGGGTCTCCCTCGTCGCCGTTGCAGACGACATAGCGCTCCTTCTCCTTCTGACGCGCCACCTGCTTCCATTTTCTTCCCGTGGGGAATCCACCGCCGCCTCTTCCTCTGAGTCCGGACCGGTCGACCTCATCGACGATTTCCTCCGGTTTCATCTCGAAAAGCGCCTTCTGGAATGCCTGAAATCCTCCGGACGCAAGATACTCATCCAGAGACTCCGAATCGTACTTTCCGCAGTTTTCCAGAACAATCCGGGTCTGCTTCGCAATAAAAGGAATCTCATCCGGCGAAGTATATGTCACGCCCTTCTGCTTGTACAAAAGGCTCTCAATGACATCATCGCCCATAACAGTGCGGTTGAAAATCTCCTGACAGTCGGACGGCTGTACCTTCGTATACTGCACAACCTTATCGCCCTTCTGAATTCTCACAAGCGGTCCGAGCTCACAGACGCCCTGGCAGCCGGTCTTCCGGACTCCCAGATGTGCCTCCGGACCATGGGATCCGAACTCCAGGGTCACGCCCGGCGTATCCCCGACAATACGCATGAATTCTTCATATACCTTCTCAGAACCGGACGCGATACAGCCAGTACCGGAACAGACGAGTATACGGCAGTCATAGGAAGCCATTACTTCATTGGCAAGCTCTGTTCTCTTCTTCAGATCCTCTCTCGTTCTAATCATTCCGGTCACCTCGCAGTTCATGAATCAGCTCCAGCGCCGATTCCGGCGTCATCTTCGGATGAACCTCCTCGTTAACCATGACCGTCGGAGCCAGTCCGCATGCTCCGAGGCACGAAACCGTTTCAACGGTAAAAAGCATGTCGTCCGTCGTGTGTTTCTTCGCGCTCAGCCCGAGCTCCTTCTGGAACGCCTCCAGAATCGGCGCGGATTTTCTGACATGACAGGCCGTGCCGTCACAGACCTTGATCACATACTTTCCCTTCTCCTCGAACGAAAAGTTCTCGTAGAATGTAGCCACGCTGTAAGCCTTGGACTCACTGATACCGATCTGCTTCGCCACGTAGGTCAGCAGCTCGCCCGGCAGGTATCGATATTCCGCCTGAATATCCTGCATAATCGGAATCAGCGACGATGGCTTTTTTCCATAGCCGGCAATAATTTCATCCGCCTTTTTGTAGTAGCATTCTTCCAGCATACCATCCCTCCTTATCCATGCGGCCCTTACGGGTCACTGTTTTTGGCCATGCTTCGATTATATCGCAAATAAGATGAAATATAAACAATATATATGTAAATATTTCAATTATTTTGTATCTTATGATGGTTATAAACCTCTATTTCAGAATTTTGTATTGTAAAATTAGCCAAACCTAACTCTTGAAACGCAAGTGTATTCATTGCATTTGCATCACACCGTTTTTCTCTGTGGCAGTTCCTGATGGTGACGTTTTCATGAATCACAGCCTATGAAACGTGCGCAGCCCCTATGGCAGACTCGCCGAAAACGAGATAAAACACGCTGCGCGAGTTTTATCTCACTATCGCGACGCTCGCCGCACACGAATACTTCGCATTCGGCTGCAGCTCACTGTTCGCGTAAATTGAAAACGAGACCGCCCGGGAATTTCCCGGACGGTCTCGTCCACAATCAGCATATGTGATTCATTTCATTCACACTGCGAACAGAAGCTGTTACTGCGCAGTCTTTGTTGCGTACATGAAGTACTTGTTGCCGGTCTTGGTCATGTATACGCCGGAAACGTTGGACTTCATCATGTAGACATCGTTGTAGAAGTAGAGCGGGATTACCGCGTTGGTATCCATCAGCATCTTCTCGGCCTTTACAAGGTCATCGGTACGCTTTGCGATGTCTACCTCTGTGCGGGCATCCTCAAGAAGCTTATCATAATCCGCCCAGTTCTGCGGTGCCGCAGAGGTCGGGTTCTTGCCGAACTGCATATCGTTGTTTCCGCTGCTGGTCTGGAATACCTCAAGCATGTTGGAAGGATCATCATAGTCTGCAACCCATCCGCCGCGGCACATCGTGTAGTTTCCATTCTGACGGTCAGCAATGAATACCTTCCAGTCCTCGGTCTTGATGTTTACTTCGATTCCAAGCTTGCTCAGGTCGTCCTGAATCAGCTGAGCAGCCTTCTCATTGGTTGAACCGGAGTTCGTCAGGTACTCAATGGAAATCGGTGTAGACGGTGTATAGGTTCCATCACCATTATCGGTAAAGGTGTAGCCGGTAGCGCTCTCCAGAAGCTTTACAGCCTCCTCAACGTTGTCAGCTCCTGTGGTAGCAGCGTCATAATACGTCTGAGACCAGGTGCTACCGTTTCCGTCAGACATCGCGGACGGAACATAGGAACCTGCCGGCTCCTGACCGGTCTGACCTACGGTATCCGCAAGATACTGTCTGTCGATAACCAGAGAGCATGCCTTACGGAAATCGCTTGCCTGCTGCTCGGTCATTCCGTCAAAGAGAGATGCATTGACATTGAAACCGGTGTATACGGTTCCAAGCATATCCGCGATATAGAAATCAGAGAAGTCCTTTACATTCGGAACCTCGTCGGTGGAAATATTATCGATGAAATCAAGATCTCCGCTGTTATATGCCGCAAAGGTAGCGGTGTCATCCGCGGAAAGCATGAAGTTCAGCTTATCGATGGTTACGTTATCTGCATCATAGAAGTTCGGGTTCTTTGTATATTCCATGGATGCGTCATGATTCCATGCTGTGCAGGTGTAAGCACCGTTGGATACAAAGCCTGCCTCAGCAGCCCAGTTTCCGGGATTGTCGCCGTTCGGGTCTGCCGCTTCAACGGATGCCTGCGGAACCGGATCAAATACCGGGAACGCAAGAAGCTGGTCGAAGTATGCACACGGATTGTTCAGTGTGATGGTCAGTGTGTAATCGTCCGGAGCTTCTACTTTAAGCGTTCCGTCATCATTTTTCGCGATAACGTCAAAAAGATATCCGTAATCCGCCGCGGTGTCCGGATTTGCTGCACGGTTCCAGCTGTATACAAAATCCTTTGCCGTCAGGTCTGTGCCATCGGACCACTTTGTCTGCTTCAGCTTGATGGTCCACTGGGTTCCGTCATCGGAGATCTGCGGATCGCCGTCCGCGATCGCCGGCGTGAGCTTGTCATCCTTGTCATAGGTGTACAGACCTACGAAGGAGTTGACTGCCAGGCAGGCACCGTCAACGGTGTTGTTCAGCGCAGGATCCAGATGCTGCGGCTCAGACGCGAGGTTGATGTACAGTGTGCTTGCATCAGAATTCAGCTTTGCGCTGGAAGGAGTCTTATCTCCGGCAGTGCCGCCTGCCGCTTCACTTCCTGTGCTTGTTGCTGCAGCTGCATTCGAACCGGAAACAGCGTTGCCTCCCTCCTTGAGAGAACCGGCATTTCCACACGCGCCGAGGCCGACTGCCATGGCAGACGCCAGCACTAATGCGACTAACTTCTTTTTCATATTTCTTCCTCCTGATTTCTGCTATCTGTTGCCAGATAGATATTTATGTCAAACTCCCCTGCGGGAGATGTGACCTCAAAAAGCCATTGATATGCATATAATGGTTTATGTCAGACTCCCCTGCGGGAGATATGACCGTAAAAGATCAATACGGAATATTCCGCCTGTCAATTACTCACTCCAGCCGATTCCGCATATATTCTTGCTGATACCGCATCATTTACCGGTTCCAGCACGCACACCTGTGTCCGTTTCCCCTGTCTGTCAGAGGCGGTCTTTCCTGCGTACACTTCTCCGTTGCATACTTGCAGCGCGTACGGAACGGACAGCCGGTCGGCATATGAAGAGGACTTGGCACATCGCCCTCCAGAATGATCCGGTGACTGTGTCTGGCCGTTTCCGGATCCGGAATCGGAATTGCGGAGAGCAGCGACAGCGTGTACGGATGAATCGGATGATTCATCAGCTCGTCCGCGTCCGCAATCTCCATCATGTGCCCCAGGTACATAACCGCAATACGGTCGGAGATATGCTGCACAACCAGAAGGTCATGCGCGATGAAGAGATACGCGATGCCCAGCTGATCCTGCAGATCCTCAAACATGTTCAGAACCTGCGCCTGAATCGATACGTCCAGAGCAGATACCGCCTCATCGCAGACGATGAAGGACGGATTTACTGCCAGCGCACGGGCAATGCCGATTCGCTGTCTCTGTCCGCCGGAAAACTCATGTGCGTAGCGCATCGCATGCTCGGCATTCAGTCCGACGGTCTCCAGGAGCTTTAAGATCTTCTCTCTCCGCTCCTGTCTGTTCTTGTACAGGTGATGAGTGTCCAGCGGCTCTCCGACGATGTCCTCAACCGTCATACGGGGATCCAGCGAAGAATACGGATCCTGGAATACCATCTGCATCTTCTTCCGGTAGGGAAGCATGTTGACCTCAACACGCTTTCCCTTCTTCGGCCTGCCGTTTGAATCGAGAACCGGATTTCCTTCCTCATCGTACATATCGCCGCTGTCGAAGAGCACCTGATCCTCGAAGGTGATCCGTCCTGCCGTCGGCTCATACAGCCGCAGAAGCGTGCGGCCGACCGTCGTCTTGCCGCATCCGGATTCTCCTACCAGCCCCAGGGTCTCACCCGGCATGATCTCAAAGCTGATATCATCTACTGCCTTCAGCGGAATCTTATGAAAGCCCTGGGATACTGAGAAATACTGTTTCAGATGCTCTACCTTAAGGAGCGGCTTTTTTTCCTTGTCACTCATGCCTTTACCTCCTCATTTTCATACAGGTCCATCACATTCATCCAGCAACTCGCCCGATGCTCAGGCCCTACCTGGTACTCGTCCGGAACCTTTTCCAGACAAATCTTCATGGCATTTTCACACCGCGGGCAGAAAGCGCAGCCCTTCGGCATGTTGAGGAGGTTGATCGGCGTTCCTCCGATCGGAACCAGCCGTTCATTCATGTTTTCGGTCGTCGGAATGGAACGCAGCAGCCCCTTTGTATACTCATGCGCCGGATGATAAAAAATAGCATCCGCGGTGCCGCGCTCGCAGACACGTCCGCCGTACATAACGATGATCTCATCACACATGGACGCAATGACGCCCAGGTCATGCGTAACCATGATAATCGCCATACCCATCTTCTTCTGCAGATCCTGCATCAGCTCCAGAATCTGCGCCTGAATCGTCACATCCAGTGCTGTGGTCGGCTCATCCGCGATCAGAATATCCGGCTCACAGCAGAGCGCCATGGCAATCATAACACGCTGGCGCATGCCTCCGGAGAGCTCGTAGGGATACTGCTTCATCCGGCTCTCCGGCTCGTTCACTCCGACGAGTGTCAGCATCTCAACCGCCCGCTTCCAGGCCTCGTCCTTATTCTTGTTCGTGTGAAGAAGAATCGCCTCCTTCAGCTGATAACCGATTGTGAACACCGGATTCAGGGAAGTCATCGGATCCTGAAAAATGATCGACACCTTCTCACCGCGGTACTTCGACAGCTTTTTCTCATCCCACTTCGTGATATCCTCGCCCTTGTAGCGGATCTCCCCCTCCACCACCTTTCCGGTCTCGGCGAGAATCTGCATGATTGAATACGCGGTTACTGATTTTCCGGATCCCGACTCTCCCACGATTCCGAGGGTCTTGCCCTTCTCCAGATTAAATGTGACTCCGTTTACCGCCTTTACCTCACCGGCATCTGTAAAAAAGCTTGTATGGAGGTTGTCAACCTCCAATAGTAAATTATTTTCTTCAGACATGATTTTCTCTGCCCTTTCATCCTTTCTGATTTTCCGGAAAAATTCAGGTACCATTTTTCCGGTAAACACCGCACCTCTCAGGAAATTCTCCTGGAACCTACATCCGGCGCCGTCGATCAGCACCCGTTCTGGTATAAGACCCATAGGTCCTCCATACCGCAGCTTTTATCCGGCGCCGTCGATCAGCGTCCCTGCCTGGCATACACCCGCCAGAGGCTTGACATACCCCAGCTCCGGCAATGCCGGATCTGTCAGTTCAGCTTCGAATCAAACGCGTCCCGGAGCCCGTCGCCGATCAGGTTCAGCGCAAGAACGATGACTACGATAACCAGAGCGGGAACCAGCAGACGGTATGGTGCAGAGGTAATCGTGGCCCGGGCATCATTTGCCAGGGATCCGAGGGATGTCATCGGAAGATTGACACCAAGTCCGAGGAAGGAAAGGTAGCTTTCGGTGAAAATAGCACTCGGCACCTGAAGAGCCGTTGTAATGATAATGATGGAAAGTACATTCGGCACGACATGCTTTCTCATGATCTGACCATTCGGCGTTCCGATCGCTTTTGCCGCGAGGATGTACTCATTGTTCTTGATCGAAAGGATCTGTCCTCTGACCAGCCGGGCCATGCCCACCCAGTAAAGGAGGGCAAACACAATAAACATCGCCAGCATGTTGCCGCCGAGCTTTGCGAGCACGGTCCCCTTGATCAGAGGCGTCAGCCGCGCGTTCAGCACCACGGACAGAAGAATGATGATCAGCATATCCGGCAGAGAATAGATGATATCGACGATACGCATCATGATCAGGTCCACCTTGCCGCCGAAATATCCGGAGATTGTTCCGTAGAGAACACCGATGATCAGAACCATGACCGCCGATACGACACCGACAGAAAGGCTGACTCTGGTGCCGTATACGACACGGATGAAGTAATCACGCCCCAGGGAATCGGTTCCAAGAATATGTGGAAAAAGTCTCACTCCGGTGCTCTGCATGTACTGCAGCTCCCGCTGCGAATAATACATCGGCGGCAGATTGACCGCCGTACCGTCACGATGACCGTTCACGGTAATCATGTCACTGTAGCTGTACGGAACAATCATCGGAATCACGATAATCGCCACAATCAAAAGGATGAGAACAACGATGGAAGCCATCGCCATGTGGTTTTTTCTCAGACGGCGGAGTCCGTCCTTCAGGAATGTAGAGGACTCCCCCATAACATCCTGCTGTTTCTTCTCCTCATCGGTTGCTTTTTCAAAATTCTTCTTATTAAATTTGCTCAGATCGATCTGCGCAGACAGAATCTGGCGTTTCTTGTATATATTCTCTGTTTCAGTCATTTCAAAGCTCCTTCTGTGCGATCATTCAAAATTGATTCTCGGATCGATCAGCTTGTATACAATATCGGTAATCAGGTTTGCAACGATCATCAGAACCGCGAGGAAGATCGTTGTCGCCATGATCACGGAGTAGTTCCGGTCGGTAATGGCTTTCACAAAATAGGTTCCAAGACCCGGAACAGTGAAGATTGTCTCCACGACCATCGATCCTGTGATGATATACGCAATCTGCGGTCCGAGATAGGTCACGACAGGAATCAGACCGTTCTTCAGCGCGTGCACAAAAATGATCTTTGACCGGCTGACGCCCTTCGCTCGCGCAGTGCGGATATAGTCCTGGCTCAGCGCGTCCAGCATCGATGTCTTCGTCAGACGCGTGATATACGCCGTCGGGTAGACAGCCAGAGAAATCACCGGGAGCACAAGGCTCGGATTTGAGCTGAATACCGGGAAAATCGCAAGCTGCACGCAGAACACCAGAAGCAGCAGAGTTGCCAGAATAAAAGAAGGCATCGCCGTACCCAGCGTCGTGAAGAAGATAATGATACGATCCGGCACCTTATTCCGCTTCAGCGCAGCAATGGAGCCGAGAATCACGCCGAATACAACAGCGATGATCATGGCGATTCCGCCCAGCTTCACGGAAACCGCGAACTTGGAGAAAAGATCCGGGCCGATCTCTCTTCCGTTCTTCATATCAATTCCCCAGTCGCCATGCAGAAGATTTCTCATATAGAGAAGGTACTGCTCTCCCAGGGGCTTATCCAGATTGTACCGCTTTGTCAGCGCGTCCATAACCGCCTGGCTCGGAGCCTTCTCCGCCGTGAAAGGCCCTCCCGGGATCAGGTTCATAACAAAGAATGTGATGAGTGTAACGATGATAATGGACGCAATCGCCAGCACCACACGTTTTACCATGTACTTAGTCAATTTTTCCTCCTCTTTCCTAAGCAGAGACTGCCTCGGTGCTGTGTAACCTCTGTTTTTCTTCTAAATTAACGCTTTACAGTAATAAAGAAAAAAAAAGTGTACAGATCGAGATCTGCACAGCTTGTACATCATGTCTGCTTATTTTATTCTACACTTATTCGAATTATAATAAATACTATATAAAAAACGGCGTCATTCGTCAACTGTAAAGTTGAGAATGTATTAATGTCTTTTTAATAATTCATTAATAAGGGGCATAAAAGGCAGCCCTCTCCGGCTGCGGTATTTCCCGCTGTAAGAGAGGGCTGCCCCATGCTTCTCAATTAGTTTTTGTCATCTGGCACAATACTTATCGATCCATGCCATATGCCGTTACTGTTTCTTCTCCTTTTTTCTCTTGCGAATGAGAACGCCGATTCCGGCTGCTGCTCCGAGCACGATAATCACGTTGACCCCAATCATTCCAGCGTCACCGGTCCGAACCGCTCCGGTATGAACGAGTTTTGTTCTCCGCTCCTGAATTGTATCCGGATTCTTCCGGATTGTATTCCCGGTATGGACTGGTCTGGTCGACGGCATTTCTGTCGGCGGTGCAGTTACCATCGGGGTCGGAGTAACCGTTGCCTGCGGTGTAATTACCGGTTTTTCCGGCTGTGTCGGCTCTGCAGGTTTCGTCGGTGGTGTCGGTTCCGGATTCTCCGGTTCCTCGGATTTCTCCACTTCCGTTGTTACGGTTGCGGTTCCCGGATCCGGTGTATTGAGGCCATCCGCCTGTCCTGCCACTACATTTGTCACACTTCCGTTTGCTGCGTCTGCCGCCGTCACGGTATAGGATGTCGTATAAGTCAGCGTATCACCTGCCATGAGGCTGTCCGCCGTCCACGTCGCATTGGTCAGATCGTCCGTAATCACAAGTCCCGTCAGGGCAACAGTTCCGTCGTTCGATACGGTAATCCGATACGTTACCGTTTCTCCCGCCACATACTTGCTGCCGTTCTTCGGATTGCTTGTAACTTCCTTGCTGATCGTCATGTGTGCGAAATCATCCTCTGTGTCAGAAGCCTCCCATGTCTTACCCGGCTCGTCGGGATTGCCGCCCGATTCATCCGGGTTGCCGCCCGGCTCACTGCCGCCGGCTTTCTCAAACACGGCTTTCACGGTATTGCTGTACTCTCCGGCCTCAATATCCGCCGCAGTTACCACGTGAACAGCCTTCGCACTTATTGTTTCTCCCGGCTTTACATTCTCGAAGGTAACGGAATCCGCACCATCCTCAAAGGTAACGCCGTCCTGCTCCTGCAGGATGATGGTTCTCACATCGTCATAAATATTTGTTACGTTGATTGTAAATTCAATCGAATCTCCAATCTGATAGGTCTTGTCTTCATGTGTCTTTGTCACTACATTATCCGGCGTAACTTCGTTGTCCGTTACTTCCAGCTCTCCGAACTCGAGACTAATCTCGTAGTTCTCCGCGTAGTTCTTCGATACCTTATCGTCTTCCTCCTTCTGATCCGCCGTCTTCAGTGCTTCCGCCAGACTCGGCTGAACCCTGGTCTGAGCTTTTTCACTGATCGTGTACTCAAAGGTATTAGCACTTGATCCGACAAGAGTCTGACTTCCAGTGAAATTGAAGGTAATCTGATCCTTTTCTGCTATTCCGAGTGCAAGCTTGTCCTTGTCTGCTATTGTCAGATCATTTTTATCTGCCAGCATCGTTAACGGAATGATATCATCGCCAAGTACAAGTGTGTGATTTGTCAATGGCTCCTTATCATATTTCTTCGAAGCACTGCCACTCTTCAATGTTATTTGTTTTTTATTGATCGTAAGCACTCCATCTTTCACAGTCACCGTAACCTTCTTATAATTATCGGTGCCTCCGATTTCAAAGCTTCCTTCCGTCAAACCCATCGGATACTCGCCCGCATCTGTTCCCTTTGCTGCTGCTTTCACGTCTTTCTTCAGAGATACCGTGATCCCTGCAGGAAGATCGGTCGTCGTATACCCACTCACCGTCTTCTCTGTACCGTCGTAGGTCTGTGTCTCAGTATTTCCAGTGATCGTGATATGAGCCTCACCGGCTGCCGTTATCTCAAGCTGTCCATAGTTCTGCTCGATCTTGTAATTGTCGCCGTTGGTTCCTTCCTTCAGTGTGTAATCGAAGGTATTGTCCTTTGTTCCCTTTTCGGTAATCGTCGCGAAGTTGCTGTACGCTGCCCCATCACTGCCGACAAATCCTTTCGCGGTTGCCATTTCAACACTGTGAGTGTTGCTATCATACGGCCAGCTTCCGCTTCCCGATATGATGGTTACTGCCTTCGGGATTACCTTCAGCGTTACGGTTGTCTTCGCCGTTTCATAGTTTGCATTCTCGGCCTTGACATTAACTTTCTGCTCGCCGACATCCTTGATGCTTGGAGCTTCTGTCGTCCACTCACCATTTCCTACCTGATAGGAAATCGTTGTGCCTTCGGTTACGCTTGCGCTTGCACTTGCTGCGTGAGACTCGCCATCGTATTCGCCTTCGTAACCGTTAGCGGTAAGTACCAATGAGCCAGACTTGCTGATGGTAAAGGTTCCTGTCTCATAGCTCACCTTATAGTTGCCCTGGCTTTCCGCTCCGGCTGGCGTGATCTTATAGGTGCCAACGTCTTCGCCTTTTTCACGACTCAGCGTATAGCGGACTGTATCGTTACCCAGCGTGCCGCTTACTTGTGCAGTTAATTCAGGATCAGCAGCTCCATACGTCTTGCCCGTGTTCTCAGCCGTGACTGTTACTGCCTTCGGGGTTACCTTCAGCATTACTTTTGTCTCTGCCGTTTCATAGTTTGCATTCTCGGCTTTGACCTTGACTGTCTGCTCGCCGACATCCTTGATGCTTGGAGCTTCTGTCGTCCATTCCTCATTTCCTACCTGATAGGAAATCGTTGTGCCTTCGGTTACGCTTGCGCTTGCACTTGCTGCGTGAGACTCGCCATCGTATTCGCCTTCGTAACCGTTAGCGGTAAGTACCAATGAGCCAGACTTGCTGATGGTAAAGGTTCCTGTCTCATAGCTCACCTTATAGTTGCCCTGGCTTTCCGCTCCGGCTGGCGTGATCTTATAGGTGCCAACGTCTTCGCCTTTTTCACGACTCAGCGTATAGCGGACTGTATCGTTACCCAGCGTGCCGCTTACTTGTGCAGTTAATTCAGGATCAGCAGCTCCATACGTCTTGCCCGTGTTCTCAGCCGTGACTGTTACTGCCTTCGGGGTTACCTTCAGC